>JAOZOM010000356.1 GCA_029933275.1 Anaerolineales bacterium
GTGGCATCATAAGCGAAGGCATGGAAACCACTGGGCGGAACGCCGCTGAATTTCGCATCCCATTTAGCCAAAAACTCATCATAAGCTGCGCCCGTGATATACGGACCAGAGATGTACATCCCAACGGTATTGGGTCCACCATTTTCAGGAACAGAAGCGGAAAGCATACCGTCTGCACTCATCAAAGTGGTATTTTCCAAACCAGCAATTTCAGAGGATTGTGCAATAATGAAGGGACCTTCTGGCTCGAAGATTGGGAAATAAAGAAGATCGGGGCTATCTGCTGCGACGGTGGTCAAAACAGCACGCATATCGGTATCGCCGAGGTTAATCGCGCCTTGGAAGGTCATTGTGCCACCAAGTTCTTCAAAACGTTTTGCGAAAACAGCTTGGAGTTGGTCTGCATAAACGCTACCATCATGAATAGTTGCGGCAGTACGTGCGCCAAGTTCGTTATAAGCAAATTCAGCCGCAACCGCACCTTGGAAGAGGTCAGTATGGCATGTGCGATAATAACCAGGTTTCCAAATTTCGTTCTCAAGAGTTAGCTTGGGAGCGGTGTTGGAGGATGAAACCATAACCAAACCGGCATTGCTGATGGTTTCCAGTGCTGCGGATGCTGCGCTGGAGCAGTTGGTGCCGATTACGCCGAGAATAGTGGGGTCAGAGGCAACTTTGGTTGCGGCAATCTGTCCACCTTCTGGGCTACAACCAGAATCTTCGCTGGTGTATTCAATGGGGTGACCAAGCAATTCGCCGCCTCTATCGTCAATAGCAATCTTGATAGCACCGGCAGAGTCTTCGCCCAAGTAAGTGGTTGCACCAGAAATAGTAAGCATAGATGCGATGTGAACGGCTTCGTCTGGGGCAATATTAACACAACCGATAGCATCGGTGCATTCATAAGCAGCGGTTTTGGGACCGCAGGCGGTGAGAACCAAACCAACGACCATCAACACAGTAAATACTAGAAACAAACGTTTAGACATATTCTTTCTCCTCTTTCTAAGGGGCTAATTATATTCCCGAAAAATATCGGGGTGAGTTTATCGTGGCAGACAACGCCATAAAGAAGTCGTCATCACCTCCTTTATTGAAGATTTTCAAAAAGGGATTAATAAAGCTTAAGCAAATAACACCACAACACCTATAAAGGTGTGCTGAGTTTCTAGTTCACCTAATGTACAATCGTACAAGAATAGTAGATAAGGGTCAAGGGTTACTGAAAATTTTTATGAAGTTTTTATTTCTGTGGCGGCGTATATAAAACCTGATCGCGAATACGCAAATCGGTATTGCGAATCTTCATCGCTAAATCGGCAGAGAGGTTGTACATCAAACGATACCCCAACTGCGGATAAGTTTCACATAACATTAATAAACGGTCTCGCGGAATAATGACTAAATGCGTATCTTTTGCCCCCGCACTAGCCGATGCTGAACGTAAACCTTCATCAACCAATGCCACTTCCCCAAAAGATTGACCGCGTCGCAAAACAGCAACGACGGTTCCTTTTTTTCCCACTGAAGAATTGATTAAAATATTCACATTTCCGCCTGCGATCACATATAGTTCTTTGCTACTACTATTCTCCTCGAAAACCATCTCGCCTTTGGAAAAAACAACATCACGACATAAATTCGCCACCAACTCCAACTGCGTTGGGGTGAATTGATAAAAAATATCACTTTGCTTCAAAGCACTGATGATTGAGCTCATTTTCTTCCTCTGAGAAACGGAATGATGCCTCGTAGTGTAGCACAATTAAAGAACACATGCAATATTTTACGAGCCAAAGACCCTATCAATAAGCTACCGCGTAGAGAATAAGACCACCAATAGTTTCAATCTCTCTGGAGTATAAT
>JAOZOM010000086.1 GCA_029933275.1 Anaerolineales bacterium
AAGCTTTGCGTCTTAGCGTCTTTGCGTGATGCAAAAAATGCGATTTATGAAACTGGCAGGTCTCTAGAAAATAAACAGAAAACTAAAAAATATATTTCTATTTCAAGTAAAACGGGTCGCCCCTACTAAACTAAAAAACTAAATGAAAAACAAAATCGTAATCGAAAATCTCACCCTCCAATACTCTGACGGGACAGAATCTCTCAACGGCATCAGTTTGGATATCCCCGCCAACGCCACGACTGTGCTTTTTGGTCCGGCGGGGGGCGGAAAAAGTTCTTTGTTGCGTTGTCTGAATCGACTCAATGATTTAGCCGATGTCGAAAGTATTTCAGGGCGTATCCTGCTGGATGGGGAAAATATCCTCGACTCGAAAACAGATGTTATCGCCCTGCGCCGCAAGGTTGGGATGGTTTTTGCGCGTCCCGTTGTTTTGCCTTTCAGCATTCGCGGCAACCTGACTTATGGTCTCGAACTCGCGGGCGAAAAACGTAAATCCCGCCATGACGAGGCGATTGAGCGTAGCCTAAAACTCGCCGCACTCTGGGATGAAGTTCACGATCGGCTGGATGATTCGGCGATAGCCCTCTCTGGGGGACAGCAACAACGCCTTTGTTTGGCGCGTTCGATTGCCCTTGAACCGGAAGTGCTCCTGCTCGATGAGCCGACATCTGGTCTCGATCCGATTTCCACGAGTAAAGTTGAAGACGCGCTCGAAGAACTCAAAAAACGATATACGGTGATTTTAGTGCCGCACTCTGTTCAGCAGGCGGCGCGGACTTCGGATTATGCCGCGTTTTTCTTGCAGGGAAAATTGATTGAGTACGCGCCCGGTACGGAGATTTTCACCAATCCCAAAGAAGAGCGCACAGAGGGTTATGTGACGGGAAGATTCGGCTAAAAAAATGCCAATATAACGGAAGCAAGTTCACGTTCACGAGCGAGACGGAAAGTCATCCATTTACAAAAAAAATTGGCTCGCAGATATAGGAATAGAAAATGAAACAAACAGAAATCCTTTTACCGAAGAAAAAACATATTGCGCTGGTGGCGCATGATAATAAGAAAAAAGATTTGCTCGAATGGAGTCATTTCAATCGTTCGACTTTAGCCCGTCATCATCTTTACGCAACAGGAACAACCGGCAGCCTTTTAGAAAAACATTTAGATTTACCCATCACAAAACTTAAAAGTGGTCCGCTCGGCGGTGACCAACAAGTCGGTGCGAAAATCGCCGAGGGTGAAATTGAGATGCTGATTTTCTTCTGGGATCCGCTCGAACCGCAACCCCATGATCCTGATGTGAAAGCTCTTTTGCGAATTGCCCAAGTTTGGAATATCCCCATTGCCAATAATCGCACATCTGCCGATTTTATGATTTCTTCTCCGCTTATGCAGGAGGAGTATTTACGTCGCATTTCTGTTTATGAGCGGAATTTAGCTGATTTATCGATTAAATTTAGCGAAGATGACACAGATGAGAGCTATTAATTTTTTGATTAAATACCTAAGAGGTCATGATGCGAAAAATATTTGAAATTGAAATTCAGAAATTACAAGATAATGTGTTGATTTTAGGGGGTATGGTCGAAAATGCGATTTTGGACTCAGTCGATTCTCTCAAGCATCGGGATATTCCCCGTTCGCAGAAAATTTTTAATGCGGATGAAATGATTAACCAAAAACGCTTCAAGATAGAGCGTGACGTTATGATCGCGATTGCCACCCAACAACCGATGGCACACGACTTGCGTCTGCTTGCTTCCCTTTTGGACGTAGCGGGTGAACTCGAGCGGATGGGCGATTATGCCAAAGGTATCGCCAAAATCAATATCGTTATGGGAGAGCAGAAATTGCTCAAACCTCTCATTAATTTGCCGCGCATGGCAGAAAAAACCGCCGATATGCTTCATCGTGCTTTGGCGGCTTTCATCGCAGAAGACGTGGATGCGGCTCATCGTATCCCGGACGAAGATGACGAGGTAGACGCGCTTTATACGCAAATTTATCGTGAACTTATCACTTATGTCATTCAAGACCCTACTGCAATTGAACGCTCCAATTGGCTACTTTGGGCGGCTCATAATCTGGAACGCGTTGGTGATCGCGTCACCAATATCTGTGAGCGAACAATCTTCATCGCGACCGGTGAAATGGAGGAAATTGATAGTACAGATGCTGAAATCTCGCTTGCTTAAAACGAATATTTTGCACAAAAAAAGCTGCTTCTACCGTTTTTTGTACCCAAAGGGCATAGATGGTTTGTACACGGATGATACGGGTTTCACGGAGAATTTTTGAAAAGGAAAAGCGTTCAATATTGAGCGTTTTTTCCGTGTAACTCCTTGAAATCCGTGTACAAAAGTTTGTTTGCGCTTGTTTCTTGCCAAACCACAAATCTCGTTAGAACTAGAAAAAAAGAACGGGATTTTTTCCCGTTCTCTTTTTTTATCTATGTGAATCTGCAAAATCTACGGATTAAAATTATCTTTTTCGCCTTTTCTTTGTCACCCCATAATATGCGGGGACGGTCAGCGCGTGAATTTTGCAGAGGCGTTTATCCAGCAAACGCGAGCGGATGCGCTCGTCAATTTCGCCCAGCGTATCGGCGGTGGTGATGATGGTGGGGAGTTCAGCGTTGTAGCGATAATTGAATAGCTGATAAAGTTTCTCGCGCACCCACGGGGTCATGGATTGCGTGCCGAGATCGTCCAAGATGAGCAAAGGTGCGGTGCGGATTTCATCAAAACGGCGGTCGTAGCTCACATCGCTTTTCGGGCTAAAAGTAGCGCGTAGATGATCCATCAAATCGGGAACCATGATGAAGAGTGGCGGCGCGCCCAAGCTAGCGCGATAATTTGCGATCGCCGCGGCGAGATGTGTTTTTCCGCAGCCATAACTGCCCATGAAAATCAGCCAGCCCTTCGGCTTTTCAGCAAAACGATGCGCGACTTTGAGAGCTTTCTCTAACGATTTGACTTCTTTTGCGAGCAAACCTTCGTTGCGCCGTTCGTCTATATTTCCGAAACTTTTATTTGACAATAAATCGAGTGAAGAAAGCGCAGAATGTCCCATATCGTCCGTTGGGCGGCGATAATCGGGCGCGTTGATGCGTACATCGCTGACTAATTCAGGGTCTTGTAAACGCGAACGGATGCGTGGTTCAATTTCACTCAAACTTAAATTGGTCGTCACGACCAAAGGCAATTTATTGATATAGCGATAATTGACGATCTGAAAAAGTTTTTCCTGCGCCCAACCAGTTGCGTTTTGCGTCCCAAAATCATCCAAAATTAGTAATTTGGCATTTCTGATTTCATCGAAACGCGCTTCAAAAGTAGTATCTTCTGCGCTATAAGAAAAGCGGAGCATATCCAGCAAATCGGGAACGGTTAAGAAGAGGGTTGGCACACCCATTCCAACCGTAAAATTGGCAATTGCCGCGGCGAGATGCGTTTTCCCGCAACCATACGCGCCTTGTAGCATTAACCAGCCCTTGAGCGATTGTGCATAAACGCGCGCCTGATTAAATGCCATCTCAATCGAAGTGGCGTGCAAATCGCCTAAGCCTTTGCGCCCGCGCGGTAGAAAACTTTCAAAAGTCAGGTCTTTTAGCTCATCCAGATGACTGAGCGAAAAAAGTCGCTCGCGCACCTGCTCTGCCACATCTCGATTACGGCAAGAACAAAGTTCCAATTTGCCAAAATCAGGATGCCCCGGCTCCACATCCACGCGCAAATAACCAATACCGCCACAAATCGGGCAATTTGGGTCACCGGGCAGGTCGTGGCTAGTCGAGGTAGTCGGCGTAGTCGCCTTCGACGTAGCGGTTGCGATTTTCTTGATCGTCTCGTCTATTTTGCTTTTTGCCATAGCCTTCTTCTTTCCAGCGTTTCAAAATGGCTGCCACATAATTCCATTTGCGGGCGTTCGCCTTGACAGCTTTTGCGACCGCATCTTCGATCACTTTTGGCGGATATTCTTCTTCTGCCTCGCGGAGCGTATCCGCGATTAGGGGTGTTAGGGGACCGATATTTTCTTCGTATAATTGATAGATATTTGGACGAGCCAAAGGTGGCTCGAAATGTTTTTTTGACGGAATCCAGCTTCCTTCACGTGCGGTTTCGGCGGATGCGCGTCCACGTGGGGAGTTGATGAAGTAGACCGCATCCGTATCAAACGTGACCCTCAGCAGGCTCCCGCGCAGGACGCATTTTTCCAGTCCCGAGGCAAGCTCTTCCGCATCCAAAAGATGAGCAAAATCATCCACGAAGAGCGGATGCGAAGCCCCTTCCATATTTGCCACGCGCCACAAAGCATAAAGTGTGACCTTAATTTCATCGAGATCATCAATTTCGCGCAACAAATCTTGAAAAAACTCATTCGGGAGGGGAGAGAACCCCTCATTGCCAGAGAATCCATCAAACTGCTTTGCTAATTCCTGATCCCTAATCCCTAATCCCTGCCTCACTGATTAAACTCCACGCGCCGCGTGGCTGCATTCTCAAACTTAGCCAAATTCGGGCGAAAAATTAACTCTACCGACCCAACGGGACCATTACGATGCTTTGCTACAACAATCTCCGCAACATTTTGTTTGGTGGTTTCTTTTTCATATTGGTCGGGTCTATAAATGAACATGACGATATCTGCGTCTTGTTCGAGACTCCCGCTTTCGCGTAAATCTGAGAGAACGGGACGTTTATCGGAGCGTTGCTCGATGGCGCGGCTGAGTTGTGCCGCCGTCAGGACAGGGACATTCAGTTCACGAGCAAGAACCTTGAGACTACGGGAGATGTAGGAAACTTCTTGCACGCGATTGCTGGTTTGGGATTCGCCGCCCATCAGTTGCAAATAGTCAATGATGACTAAATCGAGACCGTATTCCATGTGCAGGCGGCGACATTTTGTTCGTAATTGGAGTGGAGTGACGGCGGGTGTATCATCGAGAAAAATTTTCGTATCCGAAAACATTTCAATAGAATGGGTAAATTTAGGCCATTCATCATCGTTGAGTTTTCCCGTGCGAAGACGTTGAGAATCGATTCCCGTTTCTTGCGAGATCATACGTTGGGCAACTTGTTCATTTGACATTTCGAGCGAAAAGACAGCGACGTGTTTTTTGTGCATCACCGCCGCATTTCGCGCCACTGACATCAGAAAACCCGATTTACCTTGCCCCGGACGACCGGCGATAATCAGCAAATCGGAGGGTTGTAAGCCGGAGAGCAGACGATCGAGATCAATGAAACCAGTCGGGACACCGAAAAACTCTTCATCTTGTTTCGAGAGCATGTCAATCGTATCGTAGACCGAACTCATCACTTGCTTGATGGGTTGCACATCGTGCGTCATGCGGCGTTCGCTGACGCTAAAAATCGCTTTTTCAGCTTCGCCCATCACATCGTCTATGCCGGTTTCCTCATCGTAAGCCATAGTAGCAACGCTGTTGGCGGCGTTGAGCAGTTTACGGCGCAAGGAATGTGCTTCGACAACATGCCCGTACGCGTCTGCGTGAAGCGAGGTGGGGACTTGGTTAACAAGTGAGGTCAGATACGCGGGTCCGCCAATCTCGGCGAGTTGATCCATCCGGTTGAGTTCTTCGGAAACGGTCAGCAGGTCGAGGGGGGTGCGGGTCTCGTGAAGGCGGTTGAACGCCTCCCAAACCCAGCGTAGGCGGTGGATGTAGAAATCATCCGCTTGCAGGAATTGGGCGACGTCGTAATAGACTTCGGGGTTAATGAGAACCGCGCCGACTACGGCTTCTTCGGCTTCTCGGCTATGCGGGATGCCCGGGGCGGCGGTGGCAGGAGGTGATTCGGGGGGGAAGGTGTCATTCATAAGGGAATCAGGTGGTGGGATCGAGGTCGGAATCGGGATTTTCATCCGCTTTATTATCTTTATCTTCGAGTTGTTCAAAGAAATCTTCAAAGATGGAGAGACGCTCGTTATTTGGGCTTGCTGAGGCTTCGTTGGGCTGAGTCTCAGCCTCTAAATTTTCTTCGGGGAAGATGCCCGCGTTATCCAGCACGGCGGGATCAACAAAAATCGGGACATGGGCGCGAACCGCCATCGCAAGCGCATCGGAGGGACGCGAATCGATGCGGATGATATTGTCATGAAGTTCTGTGATGATGTTCCCGAAGAAGATATTTTCTCGCAGGGCGATGATTTCGATGCGTAAAATTCTTGCGCCAAAGAGATTGATGACGTTTTTTAGTAGGTCATGGGTGAGAGGGCGCGCCATTTCAATTTCTTGTAGGGCAACACTAATTGATTCGGCTTCGTAGGGTCCAACCCAGATTGGGAGGTATCGGTTTCGGTCGAGTTCGCGCAAAACGATGATCCGTTGTGGGGACATCAGGCTGACGCGAACGCTATCTATGGTGACTTGAATCATATTACTCATGCAAACTCCATCTTCGGGGGAAACGTGTTGTATTTTATCATTATTTTCCTGTTGCCAGAATGACAAAAAGGGACTATAATACCGCCTGCTCAAATCGGGGCGTGGCGCAGCCCGGCTAGCGCGCTTGCATGGGGTGTAAGAGGTCCCGGGTTCAAATCCCGGCGCCCCGACATTTTCCACCAAAGAGCGCATAACTCTTGAACATAGAGAGTTATGCGCCTAACGGTGAAGATTTGAACAAAAAACTCCCAACCATCCTTACCCAAAATTGCATACTTCTGAAGGCTAAAAAAACAGCCTGAGATTATCTTCTGCTTTAAGCGGATTATCTTCTCACCATTTGCCTACAGGAGAGCGCAAAGATTAATTTTATACTATCAGATATATCCAGGGGTATTTATTAGCAATCAACGCCAGACGACTATCCCCCCGAACCATTGAGAGTTATGAAGTTATTCAGAAATTTGAGCTATTCTTGGTAGACGCCCCCCAATTTAATACCATTACATCAAAGCAGATCCAAGAGTTTCTTGTAGATCAGCAGCACGTCACGAAAAAAAACTTACTAAACTACTATGCTGTCTTATCATCTCTCTGGACGTGGGCAGTCCTCGAGGAAATCGTAGACGAGCATATCCTGCGAAAAATCGCAGTCGCTCAAACTGGTAATTAAAAACAAAAGTGAAGTGCTAGAACACTTCACTCTTGCCAAACAATCAGCACCTTAACATAGAGCGCAGGGGAAAATAAAACGCTCCAAATCCAATACCAATTATTTGTAATTTGCTGCCTGTCTACAGACAATCAGCGAACCGTAAAAAGGGCAACCAGTGACCGACCAGGGACTTGAACCCTGAACCGATTGATTAAGAGTCAATTGCTC
>JAOZOM010000087.1 GCA_029933275.1 Anaerolineales bacterium
CGTTCAAAAATTCTCTGATTGCCAACGATAATTATTTCATGTGGGGTGCGTGGGCTGATCAGGGTGTTTTCAATCCTGCCTTCTACGATTATAATGACCACTTCACGCACGCTGAGGCAGGATCGCCTTTGCCCGGTTTGCAAAAATACTACCCGCTCAAAGCCCTCTTTGAGGTAGATAACACTTGTCGTGAGGCAATTGGATTTACCTTAGTCGGAGACGAACCGGGGGCTTGCCCTGTTTACATCCCCCCCACCGATAAACCGACACAAGTGCCGCCAACAAACACGCCGACCCCAACACCAAGCCCTACACCAACAATCGGACTCTATTAATTTCTTAGGAGAGAAAATGTCAGAAAAATTCACCAAACTGAAAGCCCTGATCGCCGAAGTCTCCGACTTAAACGCCGCCCAAGCTCTTTTAGATTGGGATCAACAAACTTATATGCCCTCCGGCGGAGCCGAAGGACGCGGGCATCAACTCGCTACTCTCGGTAGCCTAACGCATCAAAAATTCACATCCCCAAAAATTGGTGCACTTATCGAAGATTTGAAGAAAGAGTTTGCAGATGCCGACCCGGATTCAGACGAGGCTCGCTATCTCAAAGTCGTCTCCAAAGATTACGATCAGGCAACCAAAGTCCCCGCTGAATTTGTTGCCAAATTCGCTCTCTTGACCGCCCATGCACACGAAACCTGGGCAAAAGCGCGTCAGGAAGATAATTTCTCCCTTTTCCAACCCGATCTCGAAGAAATTCTCAAGATGCGAAAAGAATACATCTCTTTCTTCCCACCTGCTGACCATCCCTACGATACCCTCCTCGACCAATTTGAGCCGGGCATGAAAACCGCTGATGTAAAAGAGATTTTCGGCGTATTGCGCGAAAGACAAGTTGAATTGCTCAAAAATATCGCTTCTGCCAAACAAGTAAACGATGATTTTCTACACATCAACTATCCCGAAAAGCAACAATGGGATTTTGGCGTAGAAGTCGCTACAAAATTCGGCTACGATTGGAATCGCGGCAGACAAGATAAATCCGTTCACCCTTTCACCACCTCTTTCGGGATTAACGATGTCCGCATCACCACCCGTTTTATGGAAGATTTCTTCCCCTCCGCATTATTCGGCACGATGCACGAAGCCGGACACGGTCTTTACGAGATGGGCATCAATCAAGAATATAGCCGCACCCCGCTTGCCGGTGGCGCGTCTCTCGGTGTTCATGAATCACAATCGCGACTTTGGGAAAATCTGGTCGGTCGCTCGATGCCCTTCTGGGAACACTTCTATCCCCGTTTGCAAGAAACTTTCCCCTCGCAACTCGGCAATGTCGCCCTCCCTGATTTCTATAAAGGGATCAACAAAGTCGAACCCTCCCTCATCCGCGTTGAAGCCGATGAAGCGACCTATAATATGCACATCATGCTCCGTCTCGAACTCGAAATTGCGATGATCGAGGGCAGTGTTGAAATCAAAGATCTCCCCACACTCTGGAACACCAAATTTGAAGAGTATCTCGGCATCACCCCACCAAACGATGCTGAAGGCGTTCTTCAAGATATTCACTGGTCATTCGGCGGCTTGGGTTATTTCTCCACTTACGCGCTCGGTAATCTAATTTCCGTTCAACTTTGGGAGAAAATGAACGAAGATATTCCCGATATTGACGAGCAAATTCGCAAAGGTGAATTTTCAACCTTACTTGGGTGGCTACGCAAAAACGTCCACACGCACGGGCGCAAATATGAGCCGCAAGAACTCGTCCAAAGAGTGACTGGCTCAAAAATCACGCCTGAGCCATATCTGCGCTATCTCGAAAATAAATATAGCGAAATTTACGGGCTTTAATGAAAATAAACCTGACAGTTTTTTTAAACTGTCAGGTTTCATATTTAATGAAGAAGATTATTCCCCTTATCGCCGCTCTTTTTTTTCTAACCGGATGTAGCCGCGCCGGAACGCCTCCCCCAACCCCATTTCCTGAGGGATATTTGCCGACTGCCGTTGCCCTGACGGCGGCTGCGCTCCCAAGTCCCACACTTGTGATTATCCCCCCAACATCTACCGCAACCCCAACATTCACTCCCAGTCCTTCCCCCTCCCCAACTGCAACATTTCCCCCAACAGCCGCGCCCAAAGCTCCCATCCCCGCCATCCACGTCCTCTCGCCGGGACCGATGTCTAAGGTTATTTCACCGATTACGTTAAAAACCTATGTCCAACCCGGCGCGAAGGGACAAATCCAAGTCGAACTGCTCGGCGAAGATGGACGTTTGCTCGCCCGCGATCTTTTTCGGCGTGAAACGATACTGGTTGAAGGGGCATATATCAAAATGGAAATCCCCTTCGAGACACGCGCCGCGGCAGAGTTAGGACGGTTGCAAATCAGCACCAAAGATGAATTTGGTCGTCCGCTCGAAGTATATAGCATCCATCTTTTATTGCTCTCGGTTGGGAGATACGACATCAATCGTAGCGATACAGAATACCCCCGTTCTATTTTCTTTTTTCCCGAATCTGAGCAGGAATTTTCAGGCGGGACACTCCCCGTCATTGGCGAATACCAAAGCTATAACGATAACTCCGTTATTTTGGAGTTATTAGATGAAGAGGGCAAAGTGCTTGGGTTACGCGTCCTGAATTTAACCGCGGGAGAAAGAGAAAGTTTCGAGACCAGCATCGAGTATAAGGTGAAAGAGCAAGTCTCCGCACGTTTGATTCTGCGTCAATCAGATGATAAATTTAACGGGGCAGTTTATCTCCACAGTCAAATTGTAATTCTAAATCCTTAATCCTGCTCGATTCTCCCCAGCCAGTCTCCTACAAAGAGAAAAATCAGCGCGCCCAGTGTCGCAATCCCAAAATTAAGTGTGCCGATGGGGAATAAAATCCAGCCTTGCCAAAGGGCGAGGAAATGTGCGGCAAAAAAACCCAGCCATGCCAAGAGAAAATAAAGAAAAATGCGTTTTGGTCCGCCGCCACGCCAGAGATGAAAAAGTGCGCCGTAAAGCGTGGAGACAATGAAACCTAGAAAAAACGCGGGGAGGGTCATAATAATTTTTCCACAATTTTTAGTTCGGATAAAAAGTATTCACGGTCTTCTTTTTTGGCAATATACGCGCTCGCGTTTTCTGCCAAACTGAGATAGCCACGCCCCTTATCTATATCGCCCGAAACAGCGTTAGCCCGCGCGAGAGCTTCGTAAGCAAAAGCCAGATCAAAATCGCCAATGTTGTTTTTCTCGCAAAGTTCAAGGCTTGTTTTTGCGTATTTATGCGCCATCACGCCAAAACCTAAAAGGGCATAAACACGCGAAATCAACCAATCACCACGCGCAAATTCCAGAACCGTGCCAACTTCGCCCCAATGATAACGTGAGGTATGCGCCATGCGGATCATTGCTACATCTTCTTCTTTTGTGCGCTTTTTTTCGAGCAAATCCCAAGTTTTATTGAAAGTTTCTTTTGCAAACAAACGGTGCATTTCGCTTTTATCAGGCATTTATTCTCCTTCAGATGGCTGGATCGTCCCGCCGCCGAGACAGACTTCCCCATCATAAAAAACCGCGGCTTGACCGGGGGTGATGCCAGACTGCGGCGCATCGAACGTGATTTTAGCTTGCGTGCCGCCAATTGGCTGAATCTCAGCCCAAGTCTCTCGCGCCCCATAGCGAATTTTAACCTCGGCGCGGAATTCTTCACTTAGTTCTTTCCCATCAATCCAGTTCACCTTGGCTACGCGCATCATCTTTTCTCCTAACTCCGCTTTTTCGCCGACTATCAACGCGTTTTTCTGCATATCCTTCGCCAAAACATAAAGCGGATTCGGTGCAGCGATGCCCAATCCCTTGCGCTGCCCGATGGTGTAGTCGGCTAATCCCTGATGTCCACCCAAAACTTCCCCAGTGCGATTCAAAATTTTGCCTCTTTGCATTGTGGATGGGGCGTATTCGCGCAAAAAATCGCGATAATCGCCGCCCGAAAGAAAGCATAAATCTTGACTATCTGCTTTTTCGGCAACGGGAAGGTTGAATTTCCGCGCCATCTTGCGTATTTCCGATTTTGGATATAGCCCGATGGGAAAAATAGATTTTCGCAACTGCTCTTGAGTCAGCACGTGCAAAACGTAGGCTTGGTCTTTGCCCCGATCCACGCCGCGCAAGAGCTGGATTTCGCCCTGCTCATTTTTCTGTGTACGAACATAATGCCCGCTTGCCATAAAATCCGCACCGAGTTTGAGGGCTTCCTCGAGCAAAATTCCCCAGCGGATGTGGCGGTTACATATCAAGCAGGGATTCGGAGTCTCGCCGCGCAGGTGGCTTTCGAGAAAATACTCGACAACAATCTCGCGAAAGGGCTGTTTGGCATCAATGGTCTGAAAGGGAATATCCAATTGCCGCGCGACTTGCTCCGCGAGCGAAACCGATTCGAGGGTGCAACAAGCATTTTCGCTCTCTTTGCCCGGTTGCGACCAAAGGCGAAGCATCATCCCCGTCACCTCGTGACCTTGCTCCTTGAGCAACGCCGCAGCAACGGATGAATCAACCCCTCCGGACATAGCAACTACAATTTTAGACATGGTTTAATGTTAGAAGGTTTGAAAGTTGGAAGATTGCGTATCGCGTAAAAAAACATTACGGAATACGTTTTATGCAATATATTCCAAACCTAATTCTATCAATTTCTCGCGGCTAGGCACACCGGATTCGGCATCCCAGCCGCGGGCGGTATAGTAGGCAGAGAGCATTTCGTCAAAGGGGATTTCGTATCCCGCCGCGCCGCCATCTGGGAGGGCTTTTAGCAGTGGTTCAGGCAAACGGTCGTTGGCAGCACGCAAGCCCAAATTAAGGTTGATCATCCGCTTGAGAGTCCAGCCGCGCTCACCGGCACGCATCAAGGCATCTAAATCCAACTCCCAGCCGCAGGCGGCGTTCACTAAATCCAAAAGGGTTTGGGGCGGGACATTCGCAAAATGACAAATAACGAGTGAATTGCCGACCGTGCGCCAATCCTGATGACGGGCGACATTGGCGGCTTTTTCCGCGCCCGCATGACGATCAAAAAAAGCCAAACCGAGCGAATCATCCACTTGTCCGATGTCGGCAAGAAAATAATCGGATTGATTATGGCAAGCACCACGCGGCGAAGTGGCGTAAACAAGAGCCATGCCGGATGCCCCGCGCGGGTCGTGATAGGCAAGTTCCAGCCCATTGACCTGCACCGCCTGCGATTCGGCGTTGAAGTGACGAGCGAGAGCCAGCGAACCTTGCGCAAGGAGCGCGCCAAAGCCTTCTCGCCGCGCCAGTTGATGCAAAAGGGTTTCAGCAGAGTCAGCGTTCCCCCATTCGAGGGCAAGTCCGTCCGTATCCGCTGCGGAGATAATTCCTTGTTCGTATAGGCTATACGCAAGCCCAATTGTGCCGCTCGCTGAAATCAAATCTAAGCCGTAGCGGTCGCAAAGCTCGCCCATGCGAGTCGCAAAAATAGGGTCGGTCAGCCCCAAATTGGGTCCAAAGCCAACCAGAGCCTCGTATTCGGGTCCTTTACGTTTTTCGCCATCGCCAATATCCACGACACGCCCGCAAGCAATCACGCAACCGTGACAGGCTTTTTTGCCGACCAAAATCGTCTCCGCCACGCTTGAGCCGGAGATTTTCTCCGAGCCTTCGAGCGTTCCTGCGCTAAAATACTTTTTCGGCATCTCGCCGAGATAATCAAGATACTCCGCCGCGCCCGCCGAGCCGAGATCGCTCATCACGCTGGTCAGCGGGTCTTCTTTCAGAGCGCGGTTTGCTAAAACGCGCAGTTTTTTGTATTTATCGGGACGCGCTAGCGGGATTTCTCCGTTCCCCAGCACAGCAATTGCTTTGAGATTTTTCGATCCCATCACCGCGCCCAAGCCCGTGCGTCCTGCGGCGCGCCCGTGGTCACAGAAAATGCCAGCCATCGGGATTTGATTCTCACCTGCAATGCCAATTCCCAAAACTTTTGCGGATTTTGAGCCTATTTCCGCTTTCAGCGATTCCTGAATTTGATAGGTATCCTGCCCCCAAAGATGGTCAGCCGCACGTAATTCGGGCTTGGTTCCGTTTAACCACAGGTAGAGGGGAGAATCGCTTTTTCCTGTTAACCAAACCCCGTCGTAGCCGCATTTGCGTAATTCGACACCCCAAAAGCCCCCCACATTGGATTCTGCCCAAAGCCGCGTGGCAGGCGATTTTCCAGCCACAATAAAACGTCCGGTAGCGGGACCAAATGTCCCCGTGAGCGGTCCCGTCAAAATCAGCAGAGGGGATTCGGGAGAGAGCGGGTCGAGGTCGGCGGTCAAGTCATCATATAAAATTCGCGCCGCGAGGGAGGCTGCACCAAGATAGTCACGTTCCCATTCAGCAGGGATTTTATACTCTTCAAAGATTTGCGTGGAGAGGTTGATTTTTAAGATAGGTTGCATAATTCGCTATTGCCACGTTTATACGTTCTAACGCTACAACGCCTCCCCCGTCACTTCGCCCGCACAGCGCACAAAATCCAACACGGTGGGGACGTTACGCATCATGACTGCCATATTGCCTTTTACGCCAAGCTTACGCGTTAACATCGCTTGCATCGGGTCGAGTTCACCGCGCAGGACGCGTAAAAAATTCGCATAGGAGGCTTTGAGAATAAAGGCAGGTTTTTTATCACCGATTTCATCCCAAATGGCAATATCGCGACATTTTCCGTGCCAAAGATCAATATAAAGATACATCGGTTCCTTGAGAGTCTCGTCCGGCTCCAAGACGCAAAGCATGTCACCTTCCCATTTCTTCGCGAGTCGGGCGTATTTTTCGTCACTATTTAATTTTTCTTTCAAATCTTCTAGCCATTCGATACTGGGAAAAATTGCACTCATTAGAATCTCCTCGAGATGATAATTTTATTGGATAATTTTACCACTGCAAAAAATTCAAGTTCTTTTAGACCATCGGTCACAAGTTAAGGAAATTAGTAATACCACAAGGTAACAATAGTTCATCCAGCTACCCTAGAGCAAGTTCGCTATTTCCACCAACTTGGCTGGCAAGAGCGTAGATTGGACTTACCTGCAATGGTTGCTTTTGCACTGGATATGATTTGGCGACAGATAGACGGTGTCAGCGAGCTTGTTCGGATTATTCAAAGCGAAGCGGTTTTATGGGAGCAGCCTCGTAAAGTTAGCCAAGAAACTCTATCGCTTACGTAGTTCCGAGAGAAAGTTTATCAGAATTTTTCTAGGCTCGAAGATGCCTCTATGGAATTATTAGA
>JAOZOM010000357.1 GCA_029933275.1 Anaerolineales bacterium
TGTTGGTGTACTTTCACTCGGTGTTCATTATATTGAAGAAATTTTTCAATCGCGTATTCAGGCTGATGGCTTAGAGACTTTTTAGGCAATTTCTTAAAGATGTGAAGGATACGTATTCATAAATTTGTGTTTATATCCGATAAAGAAAAAATTAGATTTTTGGTGACTACTCAGCTTCAACAGAGATAGAACGCTGATTCACTCGGTACGTGGATTTAAGAACTTTTTTGTTTTTTATCTGCGAGAATCCGTAAAATCAGCATAAATCCGCGTTCCATTTTTCTCTTTTTTGGAAAAAACAGAAGATGTAAAAAGTTAAACAAAATACTTGGAGGCAACGATGAATTTACCAGAATATGCTTATTTTAAAGGTCAGATTGTCCCTTATTCGGAGGCGAAGGTGGGGGTGCTGACTCACGCGCTGAATTACGGGACGGGAGTTTTTGGTGGAGTACGAGCGTATAAAAATGATGAGAATGGAAAGCTTTATCTTTTTCGCCCTTACGACCACTATAAACGTTTTTTGAACTCTTGCAAGATGATGCTGATGGGTTTTGACGAGACACCGGAGAGCATGACCCAGCATACGATTGATTTGGTCAGGAAAGGCGGTTTTAGCGAGGATGTTTATATTCGCCCGCTGGCGTATAAATCTTCTGAGATGATTGGCGTGAAACTACACGATTTGGAAGCTGATTTTTCGATTGTGGCATTGCCTTTCGGGAAATACGTTTCTAACGATACGAATGCGCACGTGACGATTTCTTCGTGGAGGCGATTGGATGATAATGTGATTCCGGCGCGCGGTAAAATCAGTGGGGCGTATGCGAACTCTGCCTTCATCAAAACGGATGCGATTCGCTCCGGTTTTGACGAGGCTCTCGTGCTGACGCAGTCCGGGCATCTTTCAGAGGGGAGCGCGGAAAACATCTTTATGGTGCGCAATGGTGTTTTATATACCCCTGCCGTTTACGAAAATATTCTCGAGGGGATTACGCGCCGCTCTATAATGGAACTTGCCGCGGTTGAATTGGGCATGGAGGTGGTTGAGCGTCCGATTGACCGCACGGAGGTTTATATTTGTGATGAACTCTTTATGACCGGAACCGCCGCCCAAGTGACCGCGATCACGAAGGTAGACCATCGTCCCGTTGGCGAGGGTGTGATGGGACCTGTAGCCACAAAATTGCGTGAGTTATTCTTTGATATTCTGCGTGGAAAGAATGAAAAATACGCGGCGTGGAATGTGGAGGTTTAGGGGAAGGTAGGAAGCAGGAAAATCAAAAAGCTCTTAAGGTGATTTTATCTTAAGGGCTTTTTGATTTTTTACAGATTGTTTTTGCAAAAGATTACAAGAGATGTTTTATCATTGCTTTCTCAAGAAGAAAAAGACTTCGGTTTTCATAAAACTCCCGAAGTCTATCTCTTGTGAAAACAAAGAAATAGTTTTCCTACTCCCCTGCCGCCTCCAAAGGCAATGTTTCAACGTAAGATAAATATCCGTTTTCAAAACCGGCAGCTAACCCTTTAATGAAGATAAGCTCTCCTGTAATTAGACTATCATCTATATTTTGGACAAAGAATCCGGTTTCCCCTCGAAGAGCAAGGAGCGCGTCCAAATTCATTTCCGCGGTAAACCCTTGCGGCGAGTAGACCGTGCGTCCCAGCCCCTCGATTTGGATAGGTTCGCCATTTCTCTCAGTAAATTTATCCCCATTCCGAAAAACAATCTCGTAACCGCGTGCATCATAATACCAACTTTCGTGCCGCATCGCGTATAGTTGCCCATCTGGCAGCATTTCATCAAAGAAGAAGATCACGAATCGGTCTGGATAACCATATTCATCC
>JAOZOM010000358.1 GCA_029933275.1 Anaerolineales bacterium
GCTTATTGGCAGAAATAACGCAAGAATTTTCTATGGCATATTGGGTACGGGACTGATACTTGCAGGGATGATGATGTTTTTTTCGTTCATAGTGCTTGAGTAAAACAATCCGACAATCGAAGCGGTTGTTCATCGAACGCTTTTTTATTTTTTATGCTACACTGAATATAAGATTTGTTGTAATTGCTCAACCTCTTGCTCCGAAAGACTTTGAGAGTTTTCGCATAAGCCTTTTGGGATAATTAAGAAGGTTTTAGAGAAAAAAGGCTTTCTAAGACTTCCAAAATCTAGTGTCTGAGTAGTTACGATTTTTTTATCTCTTCTTTTTTTCTCGGAGCTATGATGAATAAAGTAAAAGCGGATAAAAGACACACATCCGAAATACGCCCCCTAACTGGTTTTTCTTCAAAAAACGACATTCCACTGGATATAGAATCTGCCCTGCCCCGTTTCGACAATGATCGCGATTTTTTCAATGAAATGGGAAAGGAATTTCGTACCCAACTCCCCAAATATATCGCAGACATAAAAAACGCCTACAAAAAAACAGATGCTGAAGCCTTAAGGCGCGCCGCCCACCACCTTAAGGGGACTGCGGCTACTTTCTCAGCAAAAAACCTCGCTGAATTAACCCAAAAACTAGAAAGTGAAAGTGAGCAAGGCAACCTCGCTAATGTAGAGCGATTAATCGCCTCTATTGAGAGGGAGGCGGAGATAGTTGCCGACTATCTGAGAGAGATAGAAAAGGCGTAAGGGGGCTTTACCCTATCGTCGAAGCTAAACGTTTTGCCAAATCACGCAATTGGATGAAGCTGATTGGTTTCAATAAAACCAAGTCGCTTTCCGCGCTCAAAGTTTCGGCAAGAAGCGGGTCGGCAGTCGCCAAGATAACGGAAACGGAGGCAAGCCGCTCATCCGCGCGAATTCGGCGCAGTATTTCGTCACCGGAAATGGTGGGGAGATGCAAATCCAAAACAATGAGATGGGGAGTCACCTTTGCAAGTCGCTGCATGGCTTTTTCACCATCATCAATCACTTCAACAGAGAATCCCGCCATTTTGATGGCTTGGCTAAAAATATTTTGTTGTTCAGGGTTATCTTCGATGATCAAAGCTAGTGGTTTTTCTTCTAGACTCATGCGTTTTTCTCCTCGTTTTCTTGCAGGGGCAAAAGAATGGTAAACGAACTTCCTTTACCCATTTTACTTTCTAATTTTATTTCACCTTTCATCAACCTTACCAAATGATTAACGATAGATAAACCCAACCCTGAGCCTGTATGCGCTTGTCGGCTAATTGAGCCGTCCACTTGGCGGAAGGATTCAAAAATATAATTCTGTGCGTCTTCGGGGATACCTTTTCCGTTATCCGCTACACGCAATGCCCACGCGTGTTCTCCACTTTTGAGCAAAGAAATCTCAATTTTTCCGCCTTGTGGGGTGAATTTAATCGCGTTTGAGAGCAAGTTATGCAAAATTTGTCCCAGCCAATAGGTATCCCCGATAATTTTTTCAGGCATATCCTTATCAATATACGTCTCAACATTTAAGTTCTGTGTTCGAGCAAGCGAAATTTCGCCACCTAGCGTATCGAATAATTGTTGCGGTTTAAATTGAGATGGATTGAGGACGATTTCTCCGGTATCGATTTGTGCCTGATTGAGCAAATCGCTAACGAAATCCAGTAATCGTTGGGAACTTGCGGCGATAGCGCGCGTGGCATTCGCTTGCTCTTCGTTTAAGGGCTGGAATACGCCCTCTTGCAGCATTTCCGTATAACCAAGAATCGCCCCGAGCGGGGTACGCATATCATGACTCACGTTGGCGAGGAGCTGAGTTTTCATAT
>JAOZOM010000088.1 GCA_029933275.1 Anaerolineales bacterium
AATACCATCCGCACGGCGACTCGGCGGTTTACGAATCAATGGCGCGTATGGCGCAAGATTTCTCCCTCCGCTATATGCTCGTGGACGGACAGGGCAACTTTGGCTCGATTGACGGCGATTCTCCCGCTGCGATGCGTTATACCGAAGCTCGCATGGGCAAACTTGCCGAAGAGATGCTGATTGATATAGAGAAAGAAACGGTTGATTTTGCGCCTAATTTTGACGATTCTCTTCAGGAACCAACTGTTTTACCCTCCCGTTTGCCCAACCTTCTGCTCAACGGCTCTTCGGGCATTGCGGTTGGCATGGCGACCAATATCCCGCCGCATAATTTGGGCGAGTTGACTAATGCTCTCCTCTACATGCTTGATCATTACGATGATGTAGACGAGATCGGCGTTGAAAAATTAATGGAATTTATTCAAGGTCCCGATTTTCCCACCGGCGGGATCATTGTCGGAAGGGAGGGGATTGTCCAAGCCTACAGCACGGGGAAAGGGCGCGTGATTATGCGTGGATTAGCGCATGTTGAAGAGATGCGTGCGAATCGCTACAAAATCGTCGTGACTGAAATCCCGTATCAGATTAATAAAACCACGCTGATCGAACGTATTGCGAGCTTGGCGCGTAGCAAAAAAATCGATTCCATATCTGACTTGCGCGATGAATCCGATCGAAGCGGCATGAGCATTGTTATCGAACTCAAGCGCGGTTCTCAACCGAAGAAAGTGTTGAATCAGCTCTACAAATACACTACGCTCCAATCCACTTTTGGCGTGCAGATGTTGGCTTTGGTCAAAAATGAACCGAAACTACTCTCTTTAAAACGAGCTTTACTACATTTCATCGAGCATCGTCGTGAAGTAATCACACGCCGCACAGAACACGACTTGCGAAAAGCCCGCGCTCGCGCTCATATTTTAGATGGTCTCATGATCGCTCTCGATAATATCGACGCAGTCATCGAAACTATTCGCGCTTCTGCGGATGTGGCTGTTGCCAAAGAAAACTTGATGAAACGCTTCAAATTGAGCGAAATCCAATCTCAGGCTATATTGGATATGCAATTGCGTCGTTTAGCTGCTCTGGAACGCTGGAAAATCGAAGAAGAGCATAAAGAAATCATGACGAAGATTGCCTATTATGAAGATTTGCTCTCTGACGTGAAGAAAATTTTAGAAATTATCAAAGAAGATTTGATTGAACTTGCCAAAAAATATGGTGATAATCGCCGCACTCAAATAGCGGCAAACGCCAGTGGCGACTTGAACGAAGAAGACCTCGTAGAAGATGAAGCCGTCTTGGTGACGATTACCGAGCGCGGCTATATCAAACGCGTTGTCGCGAAAACCTTCCGCACGCAGGGACGGGGCGGCCGCGGCGTCAAAGGGCATACCACGCGCGAAGAAGATGAAGTGATTATGATGATTCCAGCCCGAACGTTGAATACAATTCTCTTCTTTACGGACAAAGGAAAAGTTTACTCCGAGAAAACGTACCAGATTCCGGAGGCAAGCCGAGTTGGGAAGGGAATCCCCATTGTCAACATCCTTGACCTCGATGCTGATGAAAAAATCACAGCAGCGATTCCAGTTCCCGATTTCAAAGCTGCATCCTATTGCACATTAGCGACGATTAAAGGGCGCATCAAACGTGTTGAACTTTCACAATTTGCTGCTGTACGTCCCTCCGGTTTAATCGCGATGGGATTGAACGATGATGACAAACTCGGTTGGGCACGACTCACCAGTGGCAAAGACGATATTATCCTCGTTACCGAGCAGGGAAAAGCTCTCCGCTACTCAGAGACTAAAGTGCGCTTTATGGGGCGACCCGCGGCGGGCGTGATTGGTATCCGCCTCGCGCCGGGCGATAAAATGACCACAATGGATGTCGTTGAATCCGGTGGAAGATTGCTCACTGTGACGGAAACGGGCATCGGAAAACAGACCCCACTCGAAGAATACTCCCCCAAAGGGCGTGCCACACAAGGCGTTTTGACGATGGATAAAAAGGCGATTGATGAAATCGGAAAAATTATTGCAGCGCGTGTTGTTCAGCAAGAGGATCACCTAACGTTGATGTCTACCGCTGGTGTGATTATCCGTCTAAAGGTCAAAGATGTGAAGACAGCCGGACGCGCTACGCGCGGCGTTCATCTGATGCGTACCCGCGAAGGTGATACAGTCGCCGCGGTGGCACGTATCGCCGCCGCAGATTTGAAGCAGATTGGCGCAGAAATAGAGACCGAAAGCGATACTCCCGAAGACGGGCAAAAAGAGTTACTCTAAAAAAACATTTTGATTCCTGAACTCTCGTTAAAAAATAACAAAAGCCGTGCTAATTAGCACGGCTTTTCTCTTGGGAAACCATAATTCAAATTTTAAAAAAGAGATAAACTCCCTGTTACAAGTAAACACATCGAACCAATCAGACAAACTGCCATAAAGAGCAACGCCACAATTAAAAAACGCTGCATGGAGGTCATGCTGGTTATTGGCTTCAGAAAGGCAAAATAATTCGTTTTAGGTTTTTCTTCCTCTTCCTCATCTTCAAGGAAATCCGGAATTTCGTCCTCTTCAAAATAAGGAGATGCTTCGGCATCTTCACGCAAATTATCTAACATAACTCACCTCTTCACTCGTTTTTTCTGCTATATGATACCCGCATCGGGCGCAAATGAACATCCCCAAAATGGAGGGATGCTAAAGTATCGAGATGCAAACTTCCATCCGGATTAATGCCTAAAATTTTCCCGTGGATGACTTGCCCGTCTCCGCGCGCGACCTCTACTTGCTTGCCGCGAAAAGCCAGATTTGCATCCCAAGCTGCTACCATTTCCCCGCTTCCCAAAAGCGGACGTAGCTCAATCAGCTTACTCAACATCCCGTGCAAAACTTCAACGCGGTCTACCTTTTTGCCAAGCGCATCTTCTAAACTTGTGGCGGGGAAATCCACATTCTTCGGAACAGCCTCTTTGCAGATATTGATTCCAATCCCCAAGACGATGCCCTGAATCTCTTCGCCGAGCCAACTGCTCTCGACTAAAATCCCAGCCAATTTTTTGCCATTGACTAGCACATCGTTGGGCCATTTGATCTCGGCTTTTAGGGCGTATTTCTCTGTTAGGGTGTTAACAAGAGCTAATGCGCCGAGTCCGGTAAATAGGGAGATGTTTTTCTTCTCTCTACTCTTTGGGAGGAGTAGCAAGCTCAGAGCAAGCGCGGAATCGGGCGGGGTTTGCCAAATCCGCCCATTTCTGCCGCGTCCTGATGACTGTGAATTAGCGATGACGAGAGAAAAATCTCGCCCTTCTCCTTCAATCCATTTTAAGGCAATATCGTTGGTCGATCCGACTTCTTCGAGATAGCGCAAACCGCCCAGAGGAAGGTCTTGCAGGGCGGTTTGGAGGGTTTCTATATTCATATTTTAGGGTAACCAACGCCAGGGGTTTTCAAAACCGCCGTTGTGACGAATTTCAAAATGGAGATGTGCGCCGAAGGAGTTGCCGGTATTGCCCGCTAAGCCAATCATTTGACCAACGTAAACGCTTTGGCAAGTGCTGACATTGATTTGACTCAAGTGGGCGTAAAGCGTGGCGAAGCCGTTGCCATGATCGATGGCGATGACGTTGCCGTAGCCGTAGTTATAGCCGCCTTGTGCCATTGTGACCACGCCGCTATCGGATGCATAAATTGCCGCGCCTTCGTTTGCGGCGATGTCTATGCCGAGATGCCCCGACCAAAAATCGTTGCCGGAGAGATAGTGGTTTGCGGCGGGCCAGACAAAATAGCCGGTTCCAACCGCACCTGGAGGACAACTGCTCCCTGAGACATTTGATGTGCCGGAGCTACCGCTTGCTTCAACGGGAATAACCCATTGAATAAATTCACGCGAGCCGCCTGGAACCATGACCATATCACCGGTTTTAAATGTTGGGTTGGTTAGGTCTATATTATTACCGGAGAAGTTGAGAATATCATCAGCATTGGCATCGAATTTATCAGAGACGCTTTCAATGGTGTCACCTTCTTCCCATTTATAGTAAATGCCGTCTACGGGCGGGATATTGAGTTCTTGTCCTACGCGTAGACTATCCGGACTATCTTCGAGGGTGTCGTAATTTGCCCAGAGCAGGGTTTCCGGTTCTATATCAAATTCTGTAGAGATGCTAAAAGTGGAATCGCCGCGCACAACTGTATATTTCTTTATTTCGTAATTGGGGCGGTCTTCTGGGATATGTGTTTTGAGGGCAATCTGACGGCGAATCGCATCAGAAGTTTCTTTTTCGGCGGAGATATTATCTGCGGGTTGAGGTGAGGTGACAGAACTGCCGCTTATTGGGGTTAGCGTGGCTTCAACTACAATTGGTGTTCCTGTTTTAGCAAAAGCATCTTTATTTGTGTAGGCAACATAAAGAATGCCTCCGACAAGAAGAAAGGTAACGAACCAGCTAAGGAACGAAAAGAGATTTTTTTTTATAAAATTCATAGAGGGGGATTGAGATGAAGATACTACATTTCCTTTGTAAGTCTATCGAGGAAATCTTCGTTTGTTTGAGCTGTGCGCAAACGTTGGATGATGGCTTCCATCGCTACACCTTGTGACATGCCCGCACCTTGCGGAGACGGTGAGGTCATTTGGATATACATGCGGCGCATCAACCAGACTTGTTTGAGTAGGTCAGGACCGAGAAGGAGATCTTCGCGGCGGGTAGATGAGGCATCAATATTGAGTGCGGGGAAGATGCGTCTTTCTTGCAAGCGGCGCGAGAGATGCAGTTCCATATTACCTGTCCCCTTAAATTCCTCGTATACCACATCGTCGAGTCTGGAGCCGGTATCAACAAGACATGTAGCAATAATGGTTAATGAGCCGCCATCTTCGATATTACGTGCCGCACCGAAGAAGCGTTTGGGCGGGTAAAGGGCGGAGGGGTCAAGACCGCCGGAGAGCGTTCGCCCGGAGGGATTGACGACTAGGTTATAAGCTCGCGCGAGGCGAGTGATCGAATCCATGAGGATAACTACATCGCGACCGACTTCGACGAGTCGCTTGGCGCGCTCTAAAGCAATTTCTGCGGTGCGGACGTGGGAGGTAACCGGTTCATCAAAAGTAGATGCGATTACCTCTGCATCTACGGAGCGATCCATATCGGTCACTTCTTCCGGGCGTTCACCGATTAGGGCAACCATCAGATGCACTTCGGGGTTTTTCTGTGAAATCGCGTTGGCGATATTCTTGAGAATAGTTGTTTTACCCGCTTTAGGCGGCGAGACGATGAGTCCGCGTTGTCCGCGTCCGATGGGGGCGATTAAGTTGATGAGGCGTGTGGCTAATTCGCGGGGATCATGCTCAAGGTCAAAGCGGCGGTCGGGAAAGACCGGGACAAGACTCTCAAATTTGGGGCGGCGGCGCGCTTCTTCGGGGTCTATACCGTTGACTGTCTCGACTTTGGTCAAGCCGAAGTGGCGTTCCGATTGGCGAGGTTCACGCACGAAGCCGACAACCATATCGCCGTTGCGTAAATTATATTTTCGGAGTTGGGCTTGCGAGACGTAAATATCTTGCGAGCCGATGCGGTAGTTATCGGCGCGTAAGAAGCCGATGCCTTCGCTCATAATTTCAAGGATACCACCGCGAATTTCAAGCCCTTCTTTGCCCGCTTCCGCTTGGCGGATTTCAAGGACGAGTCTTTCCTTTTTGAGACGGTTGGCACGCGGAATATCGTATTTTTTCGCGATAACGCGCAAGTCGACAAGACGAAGTTTTTCGAGTTCAAGGATAGTTTGCATAGTTTCTCAATTCTGATAGGTGGGATTAGAAATAGGAATAGCAATGCCCCCCAAGAGCGTGGGCATTTAGCGATTATTTGGATATAAAAAATGGCGATTTCTCAAAATAAGGTTGGGGGTTGAGCAAGCGGGCAAAACGCCGCTTGGGGAATATGTTTTGAATTAATTGTGAAGTGTTTTTGGGGAACAGCAAAATTATAGCATGTTCAGCGAGGGGACGCAAGCGAGGATTTTGGTGTTTATCCTCAATCAAAAATCAAAAACTGAATTCATCAATGGGGAAAATATGCGCTACCCGAACCACATCTAAGTTTCTGGAAATTAGCGCTTGATTTAGAGAGTAGAGAATTAGAAAACAAAAAAGCAGACCAATAATTTTGTTGATCTGCCTTTTGGATTTAGGAGAGAAGCTAAGTAGTTACTATTATTTTAAGACCCAGCCTACATAGTGGACATCTTCAATAATCTCCAGCATATTGATTTTCATAAAGTGTATGGCATGTAGAGTCCCATTCTCCTGAGCGAAAATGCGTTGACCATCTGGTTGCCATAGTATTTTGTCTGTTCCCCCGAAATAGTAGATATCCCAAAGTCCTTCGTCAGAGAGTTTGTAGAAAATGATGTCGCCATTTTCATCACGCGCAGAGATTTTATACTGCCAAGTCCCGTTAGGCGAAGTGCGGATGGGTAATTCCTCAAGATCTGCACCGCTAATTAGCCCATCAATTGTGAGCAAGTATTCTTTACCGTCATTACTTGCGGTAAAGGAAAAAACTTCCGCTATGGGGTGCCATTCGAGATCCGCACCACAATTATCAAATACTTTTCTAGGCGCAGAATCAGATGCGCCTAGAAGATAAAGCCCGCCATTAGTTTGTCCATAATACTCAGCCTCATCAGGGATTAGGCAAATGGCTGTTGTGCGCGATTTGGAATCAAAACTGGCTGTCGTCAAATTACCATCCCAAAGAGCTTCGCTCTCACCAGTGACAATATTGAATGCGCGCAAATTATCTGCGCCCAATGTGCTCCAGGCATAAAAAAGATAAGTATTTGCATCACGCCAGCCGAGGAAACTCGCTGTTGCATCAGGGAAAAGACCTGTATACATATGCGGTTCTCCAGCATTGGAATTAGCTTCTGCAACACCGACCGTTCTGTTGTAACCGGCAGCGTTCCAAAAGAGTAGATGGTTTCCATCGGGAGCCCAACTCAACCCATAGAGCGGATCCGTACCTTGCGTTAGCCGTGTGAGTTCTCTGCTATTGAGATCATAAAGATATAAGTCGAGCGCAGGGCTTTCTAAGGCTGCGAGAAATGCCAGCTTGTTGCCATCTGGCGACCAAGCTGGGCTACCAATCGCAATTTTTCGTGCAATATCTTCATAATCATAGCCTGCCAGCGTGTCAATACCTGTTG
>JAOZOM010000359.1 GCA_029933275.1 Anaerolineales bacterium
GTATCGGTGATCTCGCCATCAACCGCAATAATTTCATTTCTTGCAAAAGATGTTGGATTGACTAGAAGTTGACTTGCACCCAGTTTAGCGGCAATCATCGCTAAAGCCTGCTTGCGGATTTTTGTCACGTTTTGGCGAAGTTGCTCGTATTGTTGCAGAGATTCTTCGTAAACGGCTTTGATTGAAGAGCCGGGAATGATGTCGTGAAATTGATTGAGGGCTATAATCTTCCACGCTTCAGTAAATTCTTCGTAAGGGTATTCGTAATCAGCATCAAGTTGATTGGCGTAAGCCGCCAAAAACTCCGCATCGTGGAGAAGAAATTCGCTCTTGCGATTGGCGCGTTTATTGCGGGCTTGGGTCGTATAGGTTCCGCGATGATATTCGAGATAAAGTTCTCCGTTCCAAACGGGGAGATTGTCTCCGACATCGTTTTCCAGTTTATGGAAGAATTCATCCACGCGACCAGTGTGAATATGCGGCGTAGAGGGGAACTCTCCCATTTCGCGGATATTCTCGATCATTTCGCGCGTGGGACCGCCGCCACCATCGCCCCAGCCATAGGACATCAACAAGGGAGGTGTGATGCCGGGTGCACCATAATCTTTTTGCTGAAAATTCGTCCATGTCCCAAGTGTTTGATCGGGCGTGGCATCCGAGTTATAGGTTGCGGCGAAGAAACTTTCGGTCTTCTTGGTTGTGCTGAAATGCGTCAGGATGCGCGTTCCGTCCAGACCTTGCCACCAGAAAGAATCGTAGGGGAAGCGATTATATTGGCTCCAGCCGATTTTTATAGTGAAGAAATATTCCAAGCCCGCTTCTTTAATTAATTGGGGCAAATTCCAGGCATAGCCAAAAACATCGGGTAACCAAAGAACAGGAGATTCCGCATCTTCGCCAAAGTGTTTGCGAAAATAATTTCTGCCAAGTAAGAATTGGCGTGCGAGCGATTCTGCGCCAGAGATATTACAATCTGCTTCCACCCACATCCCGCCGATTGGCTCCCATTTTTTCTCTATAACACGTTTTTGAATCTCAGAAAAAAGTTTGGGATGATCTTCGCGAATAACTTCGTAAAGATAAGGTTGGCTTTGCGTGAAATGAAAATCTGAAAATTCTTCCATCAAGCGGATGACATTGTGGAAGGTGCGTTCTGTCTTTCGGCGGGTTTGGTCTAATGTCCAGAGCCAAGCCACATCGAGGTGGGCGTGTCCAACGGCGGTGATGTCAACGCTAAGCGGAGTTCCCGCGAGAGCAATTCCCTCTTTTAGAGTTTTGTGAGCGGGAGAAATGCTCTCATAAAAAAGATCTCCTACAGGAAGGCGTAAATCAAGTTTTTTGAAGGCATCATCTAATGCCGTATAAAGATGATGGCGTGCGGGATCGTTTTCGTCAAGATGGTCGGCTATGCCCAGTGCGATGCGCGCTAGGGCGATGAAATTACGAGTTGCTTGGTCAATCTGGACAACTTCGCAAGTTTTCATCTGGAGTTTTTTTGTTGCGTCGCCAATTGTGGAGCCGCCGATACCTGTCCAGCCGTGCAGGGCGAGGGTATGCGTCTTTCCGTCACGCAATTTTTCGGGCAGGATGATTTCTTGGTGGTGTCGGTCTGCTGAAGCGTAGGGTTCGCCGTCTATATAGGCTAAGGCTTCGGGATGCGAAAAATCGCCGGAGATGCCGAGGGGCAGATATAAAGCAATGGGAGCGGTAGCAAGCCAAACGTCAGGGATGTTGAATCGGGTGCGTAAGGTGAAGTTAACGTGCGGGAGTCCCCAGTATTCGTTGGGCAGAATCACATCCCAGTCGCCGTCATCCACATCCAGATTAATGG
>JAOZOM010000089.1 GCA_029933275.1 Anaerolineales bacterium
GTTTTTTACCACAAAGCTCACGAAGGTTCACAAAGAAAAGCAACAAGGTTTTTTCTTTGTGGCTCTTTGTGTCCCTCGTGGTTAAAGTTTTATTTTAATGCGTTGACGAAAACAGTCGTATTGTATCGCAGGTAATCGAGGTAGGTTGCGGCATCGCCATCGGAGGCACTGAGCGAGCCGGTGTAAAAGGAAATCAGTTGCGTGCCTGTATCCTCCGCAATTCTCTCCCCAAGGCTCGGATTAACGGTATTCCCGACAAAAATAGCTTTGACATCTAAGGCACGAATCGCGTCTTCGATTTCGGCTAATTCTTGGGCAGAAGGCTCGGAGAGGGAACTGTAGCCCGGTACTATCGCACCAACTTGCTCCAAGCCGTATTCTTCAACATAATAACCGAGCAAACGATGATCTGTAACAATTTTGCGATTTTCTGCGGGGATTTGGTCAATCTGCTCCCGAATCCATACATCAAGTTCTTTGAGTTGAGCATCGTAAGCGGCGGCGTTTGATGCATAAATTTCGGCGTTGGATGGATCGGCAGAGCTGAGCGCAGATTCGATATTCTGCACCCAAAGCATGACATTATTTGGATCCGTCCACGTATGCGGATCGCCCGCGTTTTGAGCTTGCTCTTTGCCCTCCGCTTCGGGAGGGGCGAGAAGCACAATTCCCTCCGAAACCTCGACTATTTTCCCCTCGGCATCTGCGCTAGAGAGCAAATGCTGAATAAATGCCTCTAATCCCGCACCGTTGGCGAAGACGATATCCGCATCGGCAACTTTGGCAATATCTTGCGGGGTTGGGTCGAAGCTATGCGGGTCTGTGCCGATGGGGAGCAGAGTTTGCACATCCACAAGGTCGCCACCAACCTGTGAGACGACATCCGCCACGATAGTTGTTGTCGCGACCACTTTTAATTTCCCAGAATTCGTTACGGGGACAGAGTTGGTATTACATGAAACGAGCAAGATGCTCGTCAGGAGAAAGAGGCTGATATTTTTTTTCATAAAAACACCTTATTGAAAATCATTTTCATTACTGTTGCGATTTTATCTTCATCGAGGGGCTTCGTCAAGAAACTGAAAAAACGGTAAAATTCCACATATAAAGAATGATAAGTTGTGGTATACTCCGCGCCGCTCCCACCGTGGGTGGGAAGCATATCACACACGCTTCTGGACTTGCCCTGCGTGCCGCGGATCAAAAATGAACGCGGTCAGGGGAAGGAAGAAGGAAGCGGAGGAAAAACGCAAAGGAGTTTCCCCTCATGGCTATTGTTTCTATGAAAGCTTTGCTCGAAAGTGGTGTCCACTTTGGGCATCGCACCAATCGTTGGAATCCGAAGATGGCAGAATATATCTTCACGGAGCGCAACGGAATCCATATTATTGACTTACAACAAACCGTAAGAGCGATTAAAGAAGTCTACGGCATTGTCAGCCGAGTAGTTGCTGATGGTGGCGAGATTCTTTTTGTCGGCACCAAACGACAAGCGCAACAAACCGTTGCAGATGAAGCGTCCCGTTGCGGTATGCCTTTTGTCAACGAACGCTGGCTTGGTGGTTCTCTCACCAATTGGCCCACCATTTACCTGCGTATTCAAGAATTGGAACGCTTAGAAAAAATGCAAGAAAGCGGAGAAGTCGACCTGCTGACGAAAAAAGAAGGTTTGATGATCCAACGTCAGATTGATCGTTTGCATCACCGCCTTTCCGGTTTGCTGACAATGAAACGCATTCCCCAACTGCTCTTTGTGGTAGATATTGGACGTGAAGAAGCCGCAATCCACGAAGCGAACTTGCTCAATATCCCCGTCATTGCGATGGCAGATACGAATTACGATCCCCGCTATATTGATTACGTCATCCCCTCGAATGATGATGCAATCCGCGCCATCAAATTGATTGTTGGTACAATGGCAAATGCTGTTCTTGAAGGCAAAGCTGCTCGCCAAGAAGAAGAGGAAGAAGCCCAAGCTGCAGCCGAAGCATTACCTGCGAAAAAATCACAACGCAAAGCGACCAAAGCTGTTGTTGATGCTTCTGACTTGAGCGATGAAGAATTGCTTGGTGCTGCAACCCTCAAGAAAATGAGCGACGAACGCGAAGCTGAAGCAAAAGAAAAAGCTACAGTCGAGCCTGAAGAAAAAACTGAAGCTAAAGCGGAAGAGAAAGCCGCTCCTGAAACCGAAGAAAAAGCGGAATAATTCCAAGAAACAAAATAGAGGCACTATGGAAATTACAATTGAAATGATCAAAGAACTACGCTCCACAACTGGCGTAGGTATTCTCGACTGTCGCAAAGCTCTTGTTGCCGCAGAAGGCGACTATAAAAAAGCCGTAGATTTTCTGCGAGAAAAAGGGATGGCAAAAGCCGCCAAACGCTCCGACCGTGACGCATCTGATGGCATTGTTGAGCTCTATTCACATGGAAACGGGCGCGTAGGCGTAATGCTGGAAATAAACTGCGAAACCGATTTCGTTGCTCGCGGCGATACATTCCGAACATTGGCTCATGAAATTGCGTTGCAAATCGCAGCTGCGTCCCCGCTTTATGTCAAAGAAGAGGATATCCCCGAAGATGTTTTGGCGCACGAAGTTGATATTGCTCGTAAACGCTCCATCGAAGAAGGGAAGCCTGAGCAAATCATCGAGAAAATCGTAGAAGGTAGATTACGCAAATATAAAGAAGAAGTTTGCTTGATGCAACAAAAATATATTCGCGATGATAGCCTCACTGTTAAAGATCTCATCATGCAGAATGTTGGCTCCCTTGGCGAAAATATCATCATTCGCCGTTTTCAACGCTGGGAGTTGGGTGAGCATCTCACCGACTAAGTTTCTTAAAGGTCAACCTTATGGTTGACCTTTTTTGTATCTGTCCCGCCCCAGCCTTTTATCTGAGGGCGAAGACAGAGGAGCTACAATATGAGTTATTCTTTTAACTTTCTTAATTCAAAGAAGGAGTAAAAATGGCTGAGCTAAAATACAAACGAATCTTGCTCAAATTAAGTGGTGAAGCATTGGCATCCCCTTCCGGATATGGGATTGACGTTTCAGAAGCTGAATCCATTGCGCAGCGGATTAAAGATGTTTATGAAATGGGTGTTGAAATTGTGATTGTGATTGGTGCGGGGAATTTATGGCGCGGTAAACAAGGCTTGGATCGCGGGATGGACCGTGCTACGGCTGATTATATGGGCATGTTAGCAACCGTGATGAATGCAATGACATTAATGGATGCTCTTGAACGAGCCGGAATTACCACGCGCGTGCAAACTGCGCTCGAGATGCGCACCGTAGCGGAACCCTACATCAGGCGGCGCGCGATCCGTCACCTCCAAAAGGGACGGGTTGTAATTTTAGGCGCAGGGACAGGGAATCCGTATTTTTCTACCGATACAGCCGCTGCTTTGCGTGCGATGGAAATCGGTGCTGACGTGCTAATTAAAGCCACAAAAGTAGACGGGGTTTATGATTCTGATCCGCATTTGAATCCGGATGCGGTTAAATTTGATCATCTAAGCTATATTGATGTTCTCAATCGCCGCCTGAATGTGATGGATAGCACTGCGATTTCACTTTGCATGGATAATGAGATGCCGATTATGGTACTTAATCTTTGGGACCATATTGCGCTGAAATCCGCTTTGACTGGGGAGCATGTCGGAACAATTGTTAGTGCGTAATTAAATGTGCATTTTGACCTTTTTCGTTGTTCTAAATACTTGCAGGCTGTTATAATGAAACTATGAATACGTTTTATTATTTCCTCTATTTTTGCTGATAGCCAACCAAAAAAGACCTGATGGGTTTCTATAAACCTATTGGGTCTTTTTATTTCAGATTTTCAAAAGGAGATTCAAATGGAAACACTTTGGGAATATCGTTATGCTTATCGAATGAAATCAATGAAGAGTTCGGTTATTCGTGAGTTACTCAAGTTGACTCAAAAACCGGAGATTATCTCTTTTGCCGGTGGATTGCCTGCACCAAAAATCTTCCCGGTTAAAGAATTCCAAGAAGCGGCTTACCGTGCACTCGAAAATAACGCAGAGAAAGCCTTGCAATACGGAACAACCGAGGGCTATTTACCTTTGCGAGAAATGATTGCGGAACGCTCTGCTCGCTATGGATTGAAGATTAATGCGAGTAATGTCGCGATTACATCCGGTTCGCAACAAGCCCTTGATTTGATTGGGCGGCTCTTCATCAATCGCGGCGATAAAATCATTGTTGAGAATCCCACCTATCTTGGCGCACTTCAAGCGTGGAATGCTTACGGCGCGGATTATATCCCCGTCCCGATGGATAAAGAGGGGATGATTACTTCAGAGCTAGAGAAAGCCTTGCGCAAAGGGGCAAAATTCATTTACGTTTTGCCGAATTTCCAGAATCCCAGCGGCGTGACCTTGAGTCTACAACGCCGTAAAGAATTGGTCGAGCTGGCTGATCGTTATGGTACACCAATAGTAGAGGATGACCCTTACGGGCAAATTCGCTTTGAGGGCGAGCATCTGCCTCCTGTATCTGTGATTGACAGTGAATATCGCGAGCAAGAAGGCTCTTCCTATGATAGCAATGTGATTTATTTAAGCACCTTTTCGAAACTGCTTGCGCCTGGCATCCGTATTGCGTGGGTAATTGGCGCAGAAGGCGTAATCCGCAAATTAGTACAGGCGAAACAAGGTGCGGATTTACATACTTCCAGCTTCAATCAAATTTCGGTTTATGAAATAAGCCAAAATAATTTTCTTGATAAGCATGTTGAGGTGATTCGAGCCACGTATAAAGTGCAACGCGATGCGATGTTAGAAGCGATGGACGAATTTTTCCCCGCTGAAGTTAAGTGGACGCATCCCAAAGGCGGGATGTTCCTCTTCGTAACTCTCCCCAAGAATTTGGACGCTACCGAGCTTTTTGAAAAAGCAATTAAGAAAAATGTTGCCTATGTGCCGGGTGTTGCTTTCCATGCTTTAGGCGGCGGTAAAAATACGATGCGTTTAAACTTCTCTTATCCTGATTCGGATACTATCCGCGAGGGAATTGCGCGCTTAGGCAATATGTTGAAAGAAGAGATATATGTGAAGTAGGATTCTCCCCCTCTTCAATGATTTGTGTAGGAGTGGGTCTCATGCCCACTCCTATTTTTGTTTAACCGCTTAGAAGTCAAGTAGTATTTTAGCGTTCGTAAGGGCGATGCTTTTTTAAGATGATGAATATCCGTTTTTTTGTAAGGGAGTTAGTGAGACCTTTTATCTGGTTGCGGTTTCCTAGACCGCCGTAAAAGAATTCCTTTCCCCCCGCCAACTCTTCTAGCATTATTACTCGCCGCTAATATCCTCTACGTAATCTTTTGTCCCCATGCAGACAGCGGTCAGATTTTCGGAGAGGTGATTCCAATCGAGGGGTTCTCTTTTGTCTAATGTTTTGCCAATCGCTAAGGAAAGACATCCTGCACCGGCGTTGTAGTTTACGAGGGTAAATTTCCAGAGATCTTCGTAACTGGTTGTTACGCCAGGACTTTTTGCGGTATTGTTATAGACAACGCTTCCGGTCTGCTCGCAACTCCCAAGCAGAGTATTTGCAAAAACGCCGACACTGTAATCGGCTTGGGTTAGGTCAAGCCCAAGTGGACATTCTTCGCAAGTTGCGTTGACGCTGTATACAAGTGCCCCGCGCAATCTTTCTTGTTGGGCGTTGTCAAGACCTAAATAACCTTCGTTGCAGATATCGTCTTCTAAGACTAGTGAACAAAATTTTTCAAAGAAAGAGGGATTCCATAAAAAGGCAATATCAGCACCTTGATCGGTCAGTTGCCCAAAGCCGACATCTGTTCCGGCGTTGAAAACACCGGGCCAAAATTGGCTTTCGCGGGCAAAAAGACGTTTGAGCAAAAGAGCGGGGATACTAGTCTCTCCGGCTGCTTCCATTATTGAGGCATCAAAACGATTTTGCCATTCTGTCATTGCGGGTTGGGCGGCTTCGATTCCGCAGGTTGTGGCTTCTCCGTTCTCGTCTATGCCAAAATCGAGACATTGGCTGGCATCTACAATACCGTTTGAGATTAAGTTTCCTGCGAGGTAGGCGTAAGAAATATCAGATTGGAGTTCAGAAATATCATCGGGGGTTGTCAGCCAAAGGGGCGCGCCCCCAACAGGCGGGAAAGTATCCCAAGTTTCAGCGCAACTCGCATTGGCTTCGCCACGCCATTGAGAGCTGAGAATATCTACATACCAAAAATGCGCTTTTTTTTCTTCATCTTCTACAAGACTAACGCGTAGACGTGCATTAAAGAGGGAGCTACTATCACCATAGCTGGATGTTGCCCAGAAACTAAGGGTTATTCCCCCATCGTCTGTTTCGGAGAGGGGAAGATTACAGGAGGCAGAATCACAGGAGAAAGATTCCCCGTCCGATTCGCCGTTAATGCTCGTGATTTCTTCTCTGGCAAGCGGCTCGTCTCCGCGCAAAACAAGCGTGGGGGGGAGGTCGCAGCGGTTTGTCGTCCCATCCACAACGCAATTTTCGAGGTCAATCCACACAACGGGAGGCGGCAAGGCGATTGCAACTTCTCTATTTTTTAGTGTGCTGGTATTGAAATGTAGATAGTAACCGGGGCATTGAGAGGAATCTTCTTTGTAGATGTCTACGGGACAAGCTTCTTGTTCAATCCACGCGGTGTATAGGGTTTCGCCGCAATCTACATAGACTTCTCCTAAAGTTGGCAACCCCTCGTGTTCGATGTTGATTTCGCAAACAACTTCACTGTTGCCCCAACGCAATAGCCACCATTCGTAAGAGGTGTATTCAACTGTGATGGCGGTAAAACGGTCAGGTCCGGGCGGATTCGGCGCGGCAGATACACTCCCCGTATTGAATATGGTAAATGACCATATCAATAGGAAAATGTAAATTCCCCTAGTTTGTATTTTGCGCTTTTTTCTGCCCATAATCTGTGTTGGTGAAGATAAATATCAGCTCAATTATAGCAGATAGAGTCTTTACCTTAGGATGAAATTTTTATTTGACCTGACGGTTTTGTCGGTACTTTATGAAAAACGCCACAATGATTAGCGCAAAGCGAGGCTAAGGGAGGGCAAACAAGCCTAAATTATGTGTGGGCGGTTATTTATCCCAGATATGCAGAAATC
>JAOZOM010000360.1 GCA_029933275.1 Anaerolineales bacterium
GCCTATAATGGCGAAATGACCGCCGCCGAAGCAATGGCTGCCGCTCAAGTTGAAGCAGATGCTGCATTAGTAGATTTTTGCGAGTAATTCCCCCATCCCCTAACCCCTTCCCCAAGAACTGGGGAAGGGGAACTTTAATTCCCTCACCCTTTATGGGAGAGGGTTAGGGTGAGGGGAGAGTAAGGAGCTAATTTATGGCTAGAGAAATCTCAAAATCCAAGAAAAATCCCCTGCCTTATATCCTCATCCTTCCTACAGCAATTTTCGTTGCCTTATTTACAGCGTGGCCCGTTTTGCTCTCAACATACCAAAGTTTTTTTCGCCAACGGATGAATATCGCTCGCTTTCATGAGCCAACATTTGTGGGGATTCAAAATTACACCGACCTTTTTTCTGACCCTTATTTTTTGCAAGTTATCAAAAATACCCTTTTTTATATTCTTGGCACCGTTCCGATTAGCATTATTTTGGCATTATTCTTTGCCCTGATGGTCAATCGTAAAGTGCGGAATGTGGGCGTACTACGACTAGCATTTTTTCACCCAATGGTCTTGCCAATGGTCAGCGCGGCAACCATTTGGCTTTTCTTTTTTACACCAAATTATGGGATATTTAACACCACGCTAAAATTCTTCGGTTATGCAGGTGCCGAAAACTGGACGGGAAATCCCCATTTAGCCTTGCTTTCCGTTATTATTGTTGCGATTTGGAAAAATTCGGGCTATTATATGATTTTTTATCTCGCCGGGATTCAAAATCTTCCCGAAGATGTCTACGAAGCCGCCGCACTAGACGGCGCAAATTCTTGGCAGACGCTCTGGAAAATCACTTTTCCGCTTTTACGCCGCACGACTGTATTTATCACAATTATTGCTTTCGTTGATTCTTTCCGCACCATCGACCATATTTTCGTTCTCACTAGCGGCGGTCCGAGTCGCGCTAGCTCTGTTTTGCTTTTTGAACTTTGGAAACAACGCTTTGAAAATCAAGATATTGGCATTTCTGCCGCCATTACTGTGATTTTTGTCGTTATTTTGCTCGCCTTCACAATCACCAATTACATCACATCAGAAAGGAAGGAGGCGTAAATGGCTATCGAAAGAACTCCCTCCCGTGCATTCATCCAGAAGCTAGGACGCTGGCTTCTCAATATCTTCTCAACTTTGTTGGCGCTGATTTGGTCAGTACCGATACTTTGGGCATTGGTCGCATCTTTTCGTCCGGCAGAGAATCCCATCAGTCGCGGCGATGTTTGGTTTAGCAATAGCCTGACCTTTGAAAATTACCGCCACGCTTGGTCTCTCGCGCCATTCGGGCAATACTATATCAATACCATCATCATCGTTCTTCTTATTTTAGCGGTGCAAATTGTGACAATTATCTTGGCGGGATTTGCCTTCGCAAATTATGAATTCAAAGGCAAACGCTGGATATTCTTCTTCGTTTTGCTCCAAATGATGATTCCCACCTCTGCGTTACTCGCCCCAAACTTTGCCACAATCCGTTGGATGGGGTTATTCGACACCCGTCTCGCCATCGCAATCCCCTATTTTGGCTCTGCATTTGGCACATTTTTGATGTTGCAAGCCTTCCGCGCGGTGCCGCGCGATCTTGTGGACGCGGGAATCATTGATGGATGCTCGTGGTGGCAACTCATCCTCCACATTTACTTGCCTCCGTCTATTCCGGCGTTGGTTGCCTTTGGGCTTTCTTCTGCCACTTGGCACTGGAACGAGTTTCTGTGGCCCCTCATCATCACTCAAAGCGACAAAGCCCGTCCGCTAACGGCTGGTCTTGTTCGTTTTACACAACTCG
>JAOZOM010000361.1 GCA_029933275.1 Anaerolineales bacterium
GCGAAATTATCCCACCACGCGAAATTCAAGAATCCATGAACCGCCAGATGACCGCCGAACGTATCCGCCGTGCGGTTGTTCTCGAAGCCGCCGGCACGCGCGAAGCCGCAATCACCATTGCAGAAGGCGCAAAGAAATCTGCTATTTTGGAAGCGGAAGGGAAGAAACAAGCCGCCATTCTCGAATCGGAAGGTCAGAAACGCGCGCAAGAACTCAAAGCCGAAGGCTACGCATCTGCTTTGGAGAATATCTTTGCCGCAGCCAGCCAAATTGACCAAAAGACAATGACCCTGCAATACTTTGATACCCTCAAAGAAATGGGACAAGGTGCCTCAACCAAATATATCTTCCCGATGGAATTTACGAGCATGATCGAGAAGTTTGTTGGCAGTAAAGAATAGATTTTAAATCGTTAAGGCCAGATACCGAGTGTCTTTGAGACACTCGGTATCTTTTTAATTATGGAAATCATCTCCGCTAATCTCCGAGATTTAAATCCCCTTCGGCATTTGGAAAAAAAATGTTTTCCACACGATGCTTGGTCTATTCTTGATTTAATCGCGGTGCTGACTTACCCCGATGTAATTCGCTTGAAAGCTGTTCAGGATGGCAAAATGGTCGGATTCATCGCCGGTGATCCTCGCCGCGCAAAAGGCTTTTCGTGGATCGCCACTGTTGGGGTTTTGCCAAATTATCGGCAAAAAGGAATCGGTCGCAGCCTCTTGCGTCTTTGCGAAGAGCAACTTCCAACCGCGCGCGTGCGGCTCTCTGTCCGCATCTCCAATGAGCACGCCATCCAACTTTATCGGCAAGAGGGCTATCAGACCATCAACATCTGGGAAAGTTATTATAACGATGGCACAGACGCAGTGGTGATGGAAAAATGGCGCGCATAATTATAAGGAACATGGGGGTATAATATGGTTATGAAACCACTTCTGCCGCCAATCTATGTAGATACACTCAACGCCCTAAAATCACTTAAAACTGATTTATCTCGCGAGGCGATTATTGCCATTGATACTGAATCGAACAGTTTGCACGCTTATAAAGAGCAAGTTTGCTTAATTCAGTTTTCAACTCCATCTCAGGATTATCTTCTCGACCCGCTCGCTTTATCCGATTTGCATATCTTGGCACCTCTTTTTGAAAACCCCGAAATTATAAAAATCTTCCACGCCGCTGAATACGATTTGATTTGCCTAAAACGAGATTTTGACTTTCACTTTGTCAATATTTTCGATACGATGATCGCGGCGCGTATTTTGGGCTATAAAAAATTTGGGTTGGGCAATATTCTCGATCAGAAATTTAACGTCAAAGTAAATAAGAAATTCCAAAAAGCGGATTGGGGAAAACGCCCGATGACCGCCGAGATGCTCAACTACGCCCGTTTCGACACTCATTATTTAATCGAGTTACGCGAAATGCTCAAAGCGGAATTGAAAGAAAAAGCTCTTTGGGAATTGGCACAGGAAGATTTTGCTCTGGCGGCGACTTTAGAGGGGATTAACAACCGTAACCCGCTCCCCATCTGGGAGAGGGTTGGCGGACGAGCCAAACTTGGACCTCGGCAGGCTACCATTTTAAATGAAGTTTGTTTGGCCCGTGAGCAACTTGCCAAAAAACTAAACCGCCCCGTCTTCAAGATTATTGGCAATAAATCGCTCATCAAACTAGCTGAAACGCAACCCCGCAGTCGGCGAGATATGGAGATTGAAGGATTCTCCCCACGACAAATTGGCAGTTTCGGAAACACCTTTCTCGCCGCTATCGAACGCGGTCGCCGCGCCGATTTGGTCAAACGCAC
>JAOZOM010000090.1 GCA_029933275.1 Anaerolineales bacterium
CTTCGCGTAGCATACTTGAAGAGTGTTGTGGTGTATTTTTCGGGAGGTTGCTTTTAGACGCTCACTAAGACTTCCGAAATTTTGAAAGCATCTTTCTATCAAGAGGTATACGATGATCAACTTCCTAACAAAAGCCCAAGACCTTTTCACCTACACACAATCCCTACGCCGTGACCTTCATCAGCACCCCGAATTGGGATTTCAAGAAATCCGCACAGCGGGGATTGTGGCGAAAGAGTTACACGAGTTGGGGCTAGAAATAACCACCGGCATCGCCGAAACAGGCGTAGTTGCCCTATTAAAGGGAGGCAAACCGGGACCTACCCTCCTGCTTCGTTTCGACATGGATGCCCTCCCCATCACCGAAGAGACGGGAGCAGAATACGCCTCCCAAACGCGCGGCAAAATGCACGCCTGCGGACATGACGGTCATATCGCCATCGGGCTGACGGTGGCGAAGATGCTCAACGAAATCCGCGCCGATTTGGCGGGATCGGTCAAATTCATCTTTCAGCCCGCCGAAGAGGGGATCGTCAATCAAGCCGGGCGGAGCGGCGCGGGGCAAATGATTTATGAGGGAATTTTGGAAAATCCGCATGTAGATTATGCCCTCGCTCTGCATTTATGGAATAGCAAGCCCCTCGGCTGGATCGGGGTTGGGGCAGGTCCGATGATGGCGGGCGCAGAGTATTTTAAGATTACCCTCTACGGAAAAGGCGGACATGGAGCGATGCCACAAGCTGCCATTGATCCAATTGTGGCGGCGGGAGAAATCATCGGCGCGTTGCAAAGCATTGTGGCAAGAAATGTCGATCCGCTAAAACCGGCTGTTTTAACGGTAGCAAGCATACAGGGGGGCGAAGCCTTTAACGTCATCCCGCCAAAAGTAGAGATGAGCGGCACAATCCGCACTTTTGAGACCGAAGTTCGGGATATCGTCCTCCAACGCTTTAATGAGATTGTGGAAAACACCGCCAATGCGATGGGGTGCAAAGTGAAGATTGATCTCAAGCGAATTTCTCCGGCGGTGATAAACGATGCGAAAGTCGCGGCGCGCGTCCAAAATGCCGCGAAAAATCTTTATCCCGAAACGAAGATTGACGCGGGAAATTATCTAACGATGGGCGCGGAGGATATGGCTTTTGTGCTGGAAAAAGTGCCTGGCTGTTATTTTTTTGTGGGGTCAGCAAACGATGAAAAAGGGCTAAATTATGACCATCACCACCCTAAATTTGATTTTGATGAAGCGGTTTTACCTCGCGCCGCGGCATTGATGACGGCAGGTGTTGTGGAGCTGTTGAAATAGTTTTTTCTAAAAGAATATTATTGCCACGCCCCGCGCGAGAAGAGCCGTGATGGTAGCGATGACTATCGTCATGCCGGTAATGCTGAGCATGGCTTTTGTGCCTAGTTCACGCCGAAGTGCGGCGAGAGTGGCGAGGCAGGGGACATAAAACATGACGAAAACGGTAAAGGTAATCATCTGCACAGAGGTCAGCACGGTGTTGAAATCCATCGAGCCAAGAGCCTGACCAAGCATGACGAGCGAAAGTTCTTTGCGGAAGATGCCAAAAACCAAGGGAACGCCTGTGGCAGCGGGCAAGCCTAAAATCCACGTAACGGGACGGAAAAGCATATTGAAGAAGACCGCGGCGTTGAAGTAATTCGCCAAAGCCAAAATTGCACTCCCGGCAATGAGGAGGGGCCAGGCTTCCACAATGAATTCTTTAATCCGAAACCATGCTTTTTGGGTAACCGTGCGCAGGGTGGGAATCCGGTAGGGCGGAATCTCAAGGATGAGACCGGGGGTGTCTTCGGGAATCATCGAGGTCAAAATCCGCCCGACCAATGCAATCACGAAAATATTAAGGAGGTAGAGGATGAGGGCGATTAGCGGTCCCATATAAAAGGCGACTAGCCCGAAAACAACAGAAAGAATCGCTGCACAGGGAACTAAAGTAGCGAGGGCAGCGGCGACAAATCGCTCTTTGGGGTCATCAAAGGTACGCGTAGACATGACCGCGGGAACATTGCAGCCATAGCCCAAAATAAAAGGAACAATCGCTTTGCCGTGAAGACCGATGCGGTGCATGAGGGCGTCCATCAAAAAAGCAACGCGGGACATATAGCCAATATCTTCAAGCAAACCTAAGCCCAACAGGAAGGGGGCTAAATAAGGTAAGACAATGCCGATGCCCGCGACAACACCCTGTAACGCACCAACTACAATTTCGGTAAACATTTTTCCTTCGCCAAGAAAAACAACAAGTTTTTGTGTAATGCTGGCGAGGAAATTCATCAGCGGCGTCTCGACCAAAACCCCCACCCCATAAACAATTTGGAAAAAGGCATATAAAATCACCACCAAACCAACATAGCCCCAAAAGGGATGCAAGAGAAGGTCATCAATGCGATCACGCAAGTTGATACGCCTTTCGCCGCGCGTTACAAACTCCTGTTCTAATTTTCCGGAAAGGGTATGACGTCCCATACGGTCATCATCGTTTTCCATGATGAGATAATCGCTCGTATCCAGCGACTCTTTTTTACCAAGACGTAAAGCCGCCAAAAAGAGATTGCGCACCCCACGTCCGCGACTAGCAACGAGCGGCATCACGGGGACACCCAATTTTTTACTTAAATCCGTCCCCCTAATGGTTAAACCAATGCGAGAGGCTTCGTCCATCATATTGAGCGCAACAATTACACGAACTTTCATCGCGAGCAATTCCAGCGTTAGCTCAAGTCCCTGAGAAATATGCGAGGCATCGAGGACATTGATAATTAAATCCACATCTTCCGACATCAAATAACGGCTGGCTTCTCGCTCGGCAGGGTTTGTCCCCGCGAGGGTATAGGTGCCAGGCAAATCAACAACTTCTACCGTCTCTCCGCCTACACGAACACTACTCTCGGTAAAGGTAACAGTTGTACCTGTAAAATTTCCTGTTTCTGCTTTATATCCCGCCACTTGATTAAAAAGCGTACTTTTACCACAATTGGGCTGTCCAATTAACGCGATTCGCATTGGCTTTCCTCGATCAGAATTTTCTTAGCGATTCCACGCCCTAGTGCAATTTCACGACCATGCACCTCTACCAGTAGCGGACCTCCTAGCGGGGCTGCCCGCAAGACACGTACACAATCACCGGGATATAATCCATGCTGGGTCAACTTATCCGCTAAACCGACACCACCCTCCAATTTAAGGACACGCACCCAATCCCCTTTTTTTACATCCAAAAGAACCATCTTTGCCTCGTATAAAGTATTTTCGACAAGTTATATCTTAATTATCTATCATCGCCAAGTGATGATTATCACATCTGCGGTAAAATAGGTTATTCAAAGTATAACGCGAGGTACACCAAATGAAAACACCCAGACCGATTTTTATCATACTCCTATTATCCTTACTCCTCTCTGCCTGTGCGCCATCGGGTCCGCCAAAACCGCCTATAGCGCAACTCTCTGCACATCGTGAGGCAACTTTTGCCGAAGTAGAAAACAGCGTAAAGGTTCGCCCCACTGCCGATGACGAGCTAAAAACCGCCACAGTTGGGCAAAATTTATACCCCGGCGGAAACGCAGAAAGCGGAGAAGATAGCCGCGCTCGCATTGACCTTCTTCCCGAGGGAACAATCATTCGGCTCGCACCTAACTCCAGTTTTACGCTCGAAGAATTCGATAGCAATGTAAAAACACCTTTCACAAAACTACAACTCTTCTCTGGCGAAATTTGGGTCATCTTATTTGGCGGCGAATTCGAAACCGAGACATCCTACGGCACCGCCAGCGTACGCGGGAGTATGATGAGCGTCAGCTTTGACCCGGAGGGCGCGGGGATGCTCGTCACCTGTCTCGAAGGGCATTGCGCCCTAGAAAACGATGCCGGCAGCGTAGAACTCAAAGAGGGTTTCTCAGCCACAATCACCGAAGCCGGAGAAGCCCCCTCCGCACCTGAGCCGATCAGCGAAAACCAAGTTGAAAATTGGAAACAAGCCAACCCCGAGGTCGAACCTTGGCTCAACGGCACGCCCATCGCACCCCCCATCAGAGACGAGGGAGAGCCCAATCCCAATCAACCGCTCAGATATTCGCTCAATAATAATTGTCCCGAAGGCAACTGGCATTGGGAATTTGTCGGCACCACCACCTATAGCTTCACGCTCGCACCGGGAGAAAGCATTTCGGGCGAACTCCCGCCCGGCGATTATATGATCACCGACACGCTCGAAGGCGCAGGCACACACGGACCCGATTTTGCAAAAGGAGGCGGCGAGGTAGATGTTGCCGCCTGCCCGGATTAGCCCAATGAATTTTCCTCCCGAACTTATCTCCTTTCTCAAAAAATCTGAGCGTATCGCTATTTTAACGGGAGCAGGAATATCTGCGGAGTCCGGATTAAACACCTTTCGCGATGCCCAAACAGGATATTGGTCTCAATACCGCCCTGAAGATTTAGCCACTCCGCAAGCCTTCACGCGTGACCCCAAACTTGTCTGGGACTGGTACGCGATGCGGCGTAAGAAGGTTGCTGAGGCATCCCCTAACTCCGGACATTTTGCCCTAGTCGAGATGGAAAAACACGTCCCCAACTTTACCCTCATCACCCAAAACGTAGACGGATACCACCGCCAAGCAGGGAGCCAGAATGTGCTGGAGTTGCATGGCAATATCCAGCAAGTGCGCTGTTTCGATGGCTGTGGTATTGTAAAAAGCTGGGAAGAAAGCGATGATGTCCCCCACTGCCCAAAATGCGGCGCGTATTTGCGTCCCGATGTGGTTTGGTTCGGAGAATCTCTGCCGCATGATACGCTCATCGCCGCGCATCAAGCCACGCTGGCGTGCCAAGCCTTCTTCTCCATCGGCACATCGGGATTGGTGCAACCTGCCGCGTCTCTGGCGCATACCGCTCGTCAACGCGGCGCACTGGTGGTAGAAATCAATCTCGACCCGACACCGCTCACACCAAGTGTTGATTTTGCGCTACACGGTAAATCGGGGGAGATTTTGCCCGCATTGGTTGAGGCGGTATTCGGGGGGCAGTAGACTAGGAAACCTAGTAAATCAGGAAAACCGCCAAGTGTTTCGAGAAACACTTGGCGGTTTTTTTAACGGGAACAAGCCTAAATCACGCGCGGAGCGGGCTAGGCATCCCAATCGTCTAGTTTGTCGCGGAGAGTGATGAATTTTTCCCTCAGGAGCAGTGCGCCAATCCCAAAGGCGATTAAGAGAACACCGGCACAACCAATCAAGAGCAGGGAAGAAAACCCTTCGAGCAAGCTAAAGGTGACTGTCACCACGCTGAGGACGAGAAAAGCTATCGGGGTGATGACCAAACTACGCGAGCGGCTGATAACGCCGTAAATCAAAACGGCGAGGGCTTGGAAGAAAAGGATAACGAAATAGAGAAATATCCCTTCGGAAACGAGTTGAATATAGGTTGTGCTGAGTAAAATGAGTTGCGAGAGCATCCCCGTAATAAAGGCGGCTTTCTTGCTACCGCTCCGCACGAGGAGATAGTGCATCAGCATCCCCAAAACCGCCGCGGCAAGGGTAAAGAATTGCGGTTGGTCAACATGGTAACGAAGCAATATCATAAAATACGCCATCAGGTAAAAACCATTTGCAGGGAAGCCAAGCCAAACATTTTTCTTGCGAAAAGCATGGACAGCATAAAGCGTTGCCGTAATCGCCACAGGCACGCTCGCCAACAGCCCCGAATCTTCAAAGGGCGCACTGAAGGCAAGCAGTGTAGCGAGGATTAAACTGCTGTATATCCACATTTCTCGCCATTTTTCCTTTTTGATAAAAAGACCAAGTGCATAATATAAAAGTGCCAAGATAATCAGCGGGAGCAACCAGTATTCTTGTTTTAGGGCATGAAGCAAAGCCAAAACATGCAGAGGAAGGTAACTTGTGATGAGATAGCCGAAGCGTGCATCTTTTCTATAGATTGCATAGCCGCTAAAAAAGAGGGCGTAAAGACCAAAAGAAATCGTTGCGGGGAGAGCAAACGCATCCAAATCGGCAAGGAGGATTAATGTGTTGATCAAAATCAATAAAGCAGAAGCTATTTGCACAGGGATTTGCAAAAAGCGTTCCTTTTTAAGGATACGCTCAAAGAGCATATCCAATCCCAGCCAGAGCAATCCGACAATCAGGAGCGTATATACCGTATCATGTTGCAAGTTAGATTCGTTCAAAATCGCATATATGCCAACACCCAGCCAAAGGTGGATTCCAATCTCCCATAGCTGGTACTCGCGTAAAAATGTCTCCAAGAAGAAGAGAAAAGCCAAAAGCAATGCGTAATAGCCAAGATAGTTTTCGCCCGAAGAAAAAGCAATCAAGAGCATAGCACTTCCCAAAATTAAACCGCTAAAACGGAAAAGATCTGCCCATGATTTGTCTATAGTTATCAAATTTTGTTTCTTCAAAAGATAGCCAAAAGCATAATAGAGAAGGGCTAAAGTGAAGAGAGAGGGCAACCAAATCGTGGGACTGAAAACATATCCACCATAAAGCAGGGAAAAGGCGAGAAAAGCCGTTGCAATATAGCCTAAGAAGAAATGAAAACGGACTGCATAGAAAAAGAAAAAGAGTGCCATCGCGCCTAAAAGGAGCGCGGCTTGCAGATCTGTCTCTCTTGGCACAGAAACGAAAGCAAAAACCATCACGCCGCCAAGAGCCTGCAAAGGAGCGCGCCACGGTATTTCTTTCACTTTTCGAGACAATAAAGAATCGGGGAGAAGAAGTAGCAAACTCGCGACAAAGAGCTTATATCCCATGAAGATTTCAATATTCTCCATAAAGGAAAATTCAAAGAAAAGGAAAAATGCGCTTATTGCTAAAACCAATGAAACAGACCAATAAATAATATGTGGTTTGTAAATATGCAAAGCAAGCGCAGTGAGAGCAACACCCAATACGGCAAAGAAAAGAGATGTCACATTTTGCACGTCATAAGATCGCGCCAAAGCCATCAATAAACTGCTCCCCAAAATGACACCCCCGCCCAATAAAAAGGGAAGACTGTACTTTTTCCACTTTTCCGATTTGAGAAAATCTCTAAGAAAAACACTGGCTAAAATAAAAACCGTACCCCAAGCCCACGC
>JAOZOM010000362.1 GCA_029933275.1 Anaerolineales bacterium
ACTATTGGTGGTCTTTCGTTAAAAAAAGATACCGAGTGTTTTGAAAACACTCGGTATCTCAGTATTTTGGGGAAATTATTTAACCCAAGAATTATCACCGATATTCAAACTAGCTGGATGCTCCACCCCACCGCAGCCTTCAACTTGAACCTGTTTACCAATTAACGAATCTTTCAACACCGAAGCATGGATTTTTGTCTTCGCCTCGATAATGCTATTTTCGATTTGACTATCGTTAATCTCGCAATCTGCCGCAATCGAGACATTTGGTCCAATCTTCGAGTTGCTAATCTTCACAGAAGGGTGAACGAAAATGGGTGGGATAATTTCAACATTTTCACTTTCAAATTTTCCAACCTTCGAACCTTCTAACAGTTTTTTGTTTGTCTCAAGAGTCGCGTCAATTGTGCCTGTATCCAGCCAATAATCTCCGACCTCCTCCACGCGTCCTTCCGTACCATGTTTGAGCATGATATTGATCGCATCTGCAAGGAAATATTCGTTTTTGAGCATCACATTTCGCTCAATTTGTTCTTCAATAGCAGAAACTAAATTAGCACCTTCTTTGAAATAATAGCAACCCACCAAAACGAGATTATTTTCCATGCTCTCGGGCTTTTCAACCAAATGCGAAATTTTCCCCTCTGTATCTGCCACCGCAACCCCAAATCGGCGCGGGTCGGGGACGGGCTTCACCCACGCGACCAAATCCGCTTTTTCTTCATCAAGAAAGCTAAAATCGGTTTCGATGAGCGTATCAGAGAAAATCATCATCATCGGACCATCAAGATATTCTTTAGTCAGATAAATCGCGTGAGATTGCCCCTTCATCTCACTTTGCACGACATAATGCGCCGTAATTTCAGGATAATGCGCCGCAATATATGCGGGAATTTGCGTCTCGCCGAGGTGGGGACCCACGATGAAAATATATTCCACCGCAAAACTATCGGGGAGGGTGTCGAAAGTATCCATCAAATGATCGAGAGAGGCTTTCCCCGCTACACTGACGAGCGGTTTCGGTTTAGACCAAGTATGAGGGCGCATCCGCGTCCCCCATCCTGCCATAGGGATGACGATTTTTAAGGTTTGAGTCATGGTTTTTCCTTGTAGAAAGAATAGTCCCCGTATTTTACCCGAAGGCAAAAAAATAGGGCAACTCGTTTAGCAAGTTGCCCTGATTTGAAAATTTATTCCCATCGCCAAGATGTGCCGTCTTTGCCGTCTTCGATGGTTACGCCGAGTTCTTTGAGTTTGTCGCGGATTTGGTCGGAGAGTGCCCATAATTTTTGAGTGCGGACTTCACTACGGACTTCAACAAGCAGGTCGACAAATTTATCCGCATCGCCCGCTCCCAATTTTTCTTCTAAACGGAGACCGAGTATTCCGGTTAGCTCTCGGAGGGTTTCCTGCGCGTTTTGGAGTTGGTCGGCAGTTGCCCCAGCATCACGAGCAGAATTAACTGCGCGGACTAGCTCGAAGATATGCCCGAGCGCACCGGCGGTGTTGAAGTCGTCATCCATTGTTTGGGTGAAGGCATCTCGTGTTTCGGCAATTTTGGCGGTTAATGCTGAAATATCCGTCCCTGTTGCTTTAGCGGAGGCAAGCCTAAATCCGGAGCGAAGCCGTTTAATCCCGTTTTCGGCGGCTGAGATGCTTTCATCCGTAAAAGCGAGGGGGCTACGATAATTGCCGTTTAAGACAAGCATCCGCATGACATCGCCTTCGTGGTCTGCGAGAAAATCTTGGATGGTGACGAGGTTGCCAATCGACTTGGACATTTTTTCGCCAGAGAGTTGCA
>JAOZOM010000363.1 GCA_029933275.1 Anaerolineales bacterium
TGATTCCGTATTTCGCCATTCTCCTGATGGACAAAGGCGATAATCAACAGAAAATGGTTGATTTCCTTGCGTTCTTAGCAGTCGGCGTTGCGGCTTCGTATAGCTTTGCCAATGGACATGCTGCTTTCCGCGTGCTCTACGGACATCCCAAGCGCCCCTTGTTTGCTGAAGGTATTGCCATGACCTACTTTGGCTTTCTTGGTCTCTGGGTTGGATGGTGGCTGTTATCTGCGGCTATCTATAAACTGGGAGCTCGCAAAGAATCGGGCTGGTACCTGATGCTTATCGGCGGTGCAATTACCGCGGTTGTCGGATTTTCAGTAGGGGTTGTCCGTCACACTACCGTGGATTATTGGTTAAATGGCTTATTAGGGCTAATCTGTGTAGTCTTAGCTCTTATTCCCCTCTTCAAAGAGCGATTGCTCAAAGAATACGAAGACTAAATTTTAGGTTTCAATAAAAGAACTAGAAAAAGCGTCAGGGTAAAAACTCTGACGCTTTTTTATTGCATCCATCTCTAAAGTAGCATAGAATTAGATACATGATTAGAAATATACTTCGAGCCATTATCCGTTTCTTGCTTAGGTTGGTTGCAAAAGTTAAAGTTATCAATCGAGAAAAACTCCCCGAGACGGGAAGTTATGCTTTTGCCACCAATCATCTCGGCATTTTAGATGCGCTCCTTGCCTACTACATTCTTGACCGCTGGGATTTCTTCATCCCAGTTGCCGAAAAATGGGAAAGATCTGCTATTTTGCGTTGGCTGGGAAAGCATTTGAATATCATTTTCATCGACCGTTTTAATCCCGATATTCGGGCATTGAGAAAAATTTTGAAGCGCATGAATGAGGGGGAAGTGCTGATCATCGCCCCCGAAGGGACACGTAGCAGAACAGAGAAAATGGCAGAAGGAAAACCAGGAGTCAGCTATTTGGCTTCTAAATCTCAGTTCCCTGTAATTCCGGTTGCTCTAGCCGGGACAGAAGACCGCATTTTTTTTGATAATTTGAAGCATTTTAAGCGTACGAAAGTCACAGTAACTATTGGAGATGCATTCATCCTACCTCCCTTGCCACGCAAAAATAAAGATGATGTCTTAAGAGAATATACAGATGAAATCATGTGCAAAATTGCAGTGATGTTGCCGGAAAAATATAGAGGCTTTTACGCGGAGCATCCGAAGTTAGTGGAGTTATTAAAATCCACGAAGAGCTACGAAGAAGCATGAAATTAAAAAAAGTCACGCCGTTTTACGGCGTGACTTTTTTTCTGTGTAATCTGCAAAACCTGCAGGTAATTTACAAAACTTCCCCTTCTTTCCTCTTGATAAACTCCCCGCCGCCGCGTTTTCCAAGCCATTTATCTCCATCTACAATTAACTTACCGCGCAAAAAGACCTTTTCGGGATAACCGGTTAGCTCCCAACCCTCAAATAAATTGTAATCCGTGCGCTGATGCGACATCGCTACGCCGTGCGTCACTTTTCGTTTGGGATCCCAAATCACAATATCCGCATCTGAGCCGGGGAGCAGCGCACCTTTGCGCGGATACATCCCAAAAATCTTCGCAGGATTAGTGCTATTCATCGCCACAAATTTGTTCGGGGTGATGCGCCCCTTTACCACGCCTTCCGTCCACATCACGGGCAAACGGTCGCCCACGCCGGGCAATCCGTTCGGGATTTTCGTGAAATCGCCCACGCCCAACTCCTTGCCAGGAATTGCAATTTCTTTTCCTTCATAGAGTATCGGCTTCGTCCCATCGTAGAAAAACGGACAATGATCCGTGCCAATCGTCT
>JAOZOM010000364.1 GCA_029933275.1 Anaerolineales bacterium
TAAATCGTTATATGGTTTACGGGATTTGGGGGTTAGTCGATCTTGTTCAAAAGGGACAAATTGGAGAGAAAATCTCTCCAGAGCTTGAACTCCAAATTATTGAAGAAAGGTTAATAGACCCCTCGCTTTCAACAAGCAAGTTGATAAAAAAACTTAATTTAAAATGCTCAAGGGCCAATGTTCAAAAGATTTATAAAAGGTGGAGATTATCCGAATTCAAAAAACCGATCCCGATTCGCGGGGTAATATCTCAGAGAGTTCCGCAGAGAATAGAAAAGGACCTTTCTCATATTGAATGTTCGTCTAAGGCCTGTTTTCCTGATTTAATCAAAACAGCCAGGTTGAAAGTGAATGGTTCTTTTAGTCGTTTTGTACAATGGCTGGCATACCACAAGGTTGTTATCAGTAATCCAGGCGCCATAATAGCCGCGCCCTTCTTAGATCAACTCGGTGTGGTTGAGTCCCTCCATACCCATGGTCCGGAAGCCTTTCGTTCTTCTGAAATTTCCAATAACATTATCGTCAATGTAATGCGCATTATTGCAGGGTTTCCCAGTATCCGTGATTATACTATGAACTGTGATCGATCTGTAGCTGTTGGCTCTGGTCTGTCGCTGAATCCAGGAAAAAGTCGATTCTATGATTCCTTCGATGAACTATGCCTATCCGGTTGCTTGCCAAACCGCTGGCCGGACGCCAATGCTTTCACACAACAGGGTGAATCCACTCGCCGCTGTAAAGCGATTCGTAGGTCGGCGGGATGGCATGAGCTGCGATTCCCAAAACGGAATTGAATGCCGTCATTGGGTAAAAGCGGCGGTTGAAGCGGAAGACGTACTCGTTTAAGTACGCCTGCAAATGCTGCTGCGAGACGCCGTGGTGTGTCCCTTGAAGCCATGTTTTTAAGTTCGAGAAAACGAGGTGGATCATCGGCAGGTGCGCCTCAATCTTGGCCGGATCGTCGCCCATTACGACCGGTTCGTGCTTGTAGCCCATACTCGGAAGATCGTCATATGCCTGCCAGCCGTCTGTCCTTACGACTGAGCCCTTGACGATGTTCTCTTTGACGAAGCCGACAAGCTCGTCTGCGTCACGACCGGAGACGACGCGTAGTCGAAGGCGCCCAGCATAGGTTTTCCTCTTGAGAGGCTTGCCTCCGGCATGGTCCTGCTTGCCATCGGCCGAGCGGCCCTCGCCCTCGCGACGACGGCGCACTTCGACAGCCCCGATGACTGTCGCCTTGTGGTGAACGCCACGTCCCTCGCCACGTGTGCGCCCACCGATAAGCGTCTCGTCTACCTCAACGGGATGCGGGGCACCGATGGCATCGCGCTCCGGTCGGACCATACTCGCACGCAGTTTATGGAGCATTTGGAATGCCGTTTCGTAGCGACCGATACCAATCTGCCGCTGGAACTGTAAGGCCGACTGGCCGGGCGTCTGCGTCGTCACGAGGTACGCTCCCCAGAACCAAAGCGACAGAGGTGTGTGACTTGCCTGCAGGGTCGTCCCTGCTGTGAGCGAAATGTTGGCCTGGCAACCCCGGCACCGGAGTACAACCGAAGATCTTTTCGGAAAACGGTAGGGCTCTCCAGCCCACCCACACTTTGGGCAAACAAAGCCGTTTGGCCACCGCAGATTCTCAAGGTATTTCTCGCACGCGGCGTCATCCGGAAACACACGCTGGAACTCAGGGAGACTGGTTGGGAAGCCACGGGGATCCATAACCTAAATATAGCACAAGTCAATCTGTTTGGCAAGCAACCGGATAGGCATA
>JAOZOM010000365.1 GCA_029933275.1 Anaerolineales bacterium
GCGAGCGCGGGTCGCGAAAATTGCTAAAGTTGGGTAATGAGGGAATTTAAATTTTGGTTCTTTAGGATTTAGCGGTAGCCCAAAAACTTTATCCACGAAGTTACACGAAAATACACGAAGAAAGCAAAAAAATCAGTGTAATCGGTGAAATCAGTGGCGAAAATTGAAACTTTGAAATCACGTTACTGCGAAGTCTGAAATATCCTAAATTTTCTTTCCGCAATTGGGGCAAATCGCCTCATTCCCAGTTACGACATAGCCGCAATTTAAACAAGTTCTCGGTTGGGCTTCGCCGAGCGGTGCGCCACACGCGATACAAGTCGCCGCCCCAACTGGATTAGCAGCTTCGCAATACTCACAAGTGAGTCGTTCTAACTTTTCGGACATTTGGTGGGATGCGCCCGCGGCATGTGCGGCTTCTGTGATTACTTTCCAAACATTATCGTCTAGTTGCAAATTTTCTATATCTTGGGCGATATCATCCAGCCGACCGAGTAAACTAAATGGGTTTCGGATAGCCGACCATGCGCTTTGCCCTAAACTGGCGATAATTCCTGTCGTGGCTTGTTCCCCAAGTTGAACATGTACGCCCTCATGCACCTTTTCGATATAAATGGTCAATGCCGTTTCTCCCCCTGAGCGCGCCCCGGGACGTGAAGAAATTTGTACGGATAGACGTTTCCCCGCGCCGCGTGTGGTGACAAATAAATTTTTCCGAGTAAACGCAGCTTCTAACGCGTTGGCTAAATCAGTAGGGGATAAGTCTCCGTGAAAAATTTGTTTATTCATGTTTTAGATTATAATGCGATTTATTAGGTTTATGAAACTGACCTTATCGTACAAGGCAAAGCAATAAAGGAAATTATAAAGAATATGGCTCGTTTTTGGATCAAAATATCTATATGGACATTGATGCTTGTCGGGATTTTGGGATTAATCCTCAGCTCTCCCTCCTCTCAAGCTGTACAGGCTCAACAGCCGACTGGCTCAGTCCCAACCGTGACGGGAACGCCCTCAGGGGCGCGGGTTACCGTTAATGCAGATCAGGAGTTCGTTAATGTGCGTTCGGGACCTAGCTCATACTTTTATCCGCGTGTGGGGATTTTAGTTTCAGGGCAATCTGCTCCGGCTTTGGGACGTTCCCCCGGCGGCGATTGGATCCAAATTAGCTATGTCGGTGCGCCTGGAAACGTGGGCTGGATCTATGCCCCAAACGTCTCTTTGCTTGCGCAAAATTATCTCCCTGTTGTGGATGCGCCACCTACGCCAACGCCCTTGGTCACGCCGACTATTGACCCGACTCTCGCTGCCGCGTTCATCATCCCTGAAACCCCAACGCGTTTACCCACTTTTACGCCTCCCGCTCCTTTGGCGATTCCAACCTTTGTCGATGAATCTGCGAGTAATACCAGCCGTGTCCCGATGGGATTGGTGATTTTCGGTTTGGGTTTTAGCGGTTTATTGGGAGCACTGATTTCGATGACGAGGCGATAACCTTTTAAGTACCCAAGCATAAATAATTTGGTAAAACTTGCCCCCTCCCTACACCCGTTCGGGTATCCCCCAAATGCGATGATGGTACTGGCGAATTTGCCCTAAAAGATGCTTCGCGAGGGGAGGAGCAAGAATGCACTCCTTTGGGTATAGGTGATGTCAAAGACACTCGGTTTTTTGTTGTATACTCATTCCCGTTCGGTTTGCCGCGCACCAGTTGAATATTTGACCCCGCTAACGCAGGCGGGGCAAACGGTTTAAAGTTGAAGGAGGCTCTTGGAT
>JAOZOM010000366.1 GCA_029933275.1 Anaerolineales bacterium
TTCATTTTGGCAAAATTTGTATTGCCACTCAAATACAACGTGTAGAAAAATTATTGTTGAATGTATACAGACTCCCGCCGGAACGTCTTTGGGTCACTTATTTCATGGGTAGCGAGGTTGAAGGGCCCTTTTTTGAGGAGGATAAAGCAACCTATTTTGCGTGGAAAGAAACGAATATTCCTAAAGACCATATTATAGGAAATCCTGATAAACAAAACTTCTGGATTCAGTTCCAATCGGGTAAAAGCCCTGCTTCCCAGCGTAAATGCGGGCATACGACCGAGGTTTTTTTCGACAGAGGAGAGAACTTAGCTTGCGGACCTAATTGTCGCCCCGGTTGTCCCTGTGGCCGTTTTATCGAGGTGGTCAATGTGCTATTCATCCAGTACTATATGCTAGGCAATCAATCTATTATGCCGCTCTCTATCCCATTTACCGAGATTGTCGTAGGTGTTGAACGTATGGCAACGATTAAAGAAGGAGTAGAGGATATTTTCCACATTGATACACTACGCTCGCTGGTTGAGGTGATAGAAGATTTTATTCCAAGCGAAAGAAAAGAAAATCACAAACCTATTAACGTCATTGCCGACCATCTACGCGCGTTGACCTTTTTGATTGCAGATAACGCTCCTCCGCCCGGGAAGGGAGGTAGAGCATTCATCATTCGAAAATTGATGCGAGAAATTTTTACAGCTATGAAAATCTTGAAGATTACATATTCAACATTCATCCCGACGATATTGGAAAGGGCGGTTAATCTATATCAGCCATTTCATCCAGCCATAAAGAATATTCAGCCTACTTTACTTCAATATCTAAGCGAAGAATCTGAACGTTTTGAAAAGACCCTCCAACGCGGGGAGCGCCGTTTGGATCGTATGCTTTCCAAGCATCCCCTCCCTATTTTACGCACGGAAGAACTGTTGGAATATCAACGAAGTTTTGGTATTCCTCGATCTTTATTGATACAAATGCTTAATCAAAGAGATATCGCTTATCCAAATGCTTAAAGCGAAGCCTTACCTACTAGGCAGGAGAATACTCAATGATAGAACCTAAACTCAGTGCTGTTTTCAAAAAAGTCTACGAGCGCACATCAGGGCTGATTCCATGCGACCGCTTTTATGCAATTTTATATAATCCGGTTACGCAAGAACTTTCCTTTCCGCTTGTTCGAGAGAAAGAGAAGAAACGAGAGTGGACGCCGCGTGAATTACAGAAAAAGCAGATGCCCGACGCTCTATTTCTAAATCCGCGCAACATTTTGTATTCAGGGAAAGAAGAAAAAATAGTACCATTTTTCCCCGAAGATGAAAGGATTTTATCTTGGATGGGTATTCCCATGCGTCGCGAGGGGCGTATGGTTGGTGCGTTGGTGGTTGAGCGATGGAAAAGAGAATCCAAAACGGTGTCTCCTCCCCTGCCTTTCGATGAAAATAACTTGCGTGTTTTGGAGATGGTTGCCCAACAAACTACACCGGTCGTTGAGAATTTACGCTTGCACACACGCCTCGAACGAAAAATCGAGACACTTCGTGTTCTCAATCAGGTCGGACAGCAACTGGCAAGTGGATTGAAGAAAAGCGAGGTGGAAATTATTGCTCTAATTCATCAAAGTGCAACGGAGTTAGGGATGGATACGGAGAATATGTATATTGCCTTTTATGAAGAGAATCAAGAAAAACCAGATTTGTTCAACACAGAAGCTCCGGTGAAGAGTAAGATTTATGGTACCCTGCGTTTCCCTTTGGTTTACGAAGAAGGAAA
>JAOZOM010000367.1 GCA_029933275.1 Anaerolineales bacterium
AAAAAGACACTGAAGGCGGCTGAAGCCGCATCTTCGATTGCGTACTGAGTATTGGCGCCGCTGCGATGATCTGGCAGCGCCTGAAAACACGCCCGCAGTTTCATAATTTGGGTATCGAATACTTTTCTTTGGTTCATCCTATAAGGATACCCTGAAATCATTTCAGATACAATATGTCCTATTCATATTGAGAATTGCTGCGGAAATCTTTTTTTCCTTGACCTCCCATATTTCCTGTGATAGACTCGCCCCCGTTGCATAAGCAACAAATTTCACGAAAGGAGACGCACTATGAACATGATTAACCCCACAATCATCCGCTTTGTTCCCCAAGGCGATGTTTCTACCCTAATCCCTTCTCGGAGTGCGTCTGTTGCCCTTTAGTAGATAACTTTATCTAACCGCCTAAAGCCACGGAGCATTCTGCTCTGTGGCTTTTTTTATTTTCGTAAACCCTCAAAAGCCATAGAAGAAATTCTGTGGCTTTTTTTTATTAATACCGCTACGATTTCGATACAGGCGATGAAAAAGCTACCGCCTTACTCAATCTCCGCTAGTTGGTTTTATCCAAAAATAGCGTAGCCGCTGATTGAGTAGGCGATGCTCTTCGCCATATCGAAATCAAGGCAAAGCGAAAATAACAAAAACAAAAATCTGTGAAATCCGCATAATCTGTGGATAATAATTTTAGGAAAATCATCATGCTTCAAAAGAAAATCACCCGCGCCAAAGAAATCTACGCCGAATACCCGAAACAATTTTGGGTCGTCGTCGGCGCATCATTCGTAGACCACCTCGGTGGAGCCTTGCTCTACCCTTTCTTTGCCCTCTATGTCACCAAACACTTTGACGTGGGGATGACCGAAGTTGGCATTCTCTTTGCCATCTTCTCCATCTCGGAGTTTTTTGGCAGCATGTTCGGCGGCGCGCTCACCGATCAAATCGGGCGCAAGAAAGTCATCATCATCGGGCTGATTGTCAGCGCTCTTACCGCTGTTGGGATGGGACTCGTCAACCGCCTCGAACTCTTCTACCTGATGGCAGTCATCACCGGTCTCTTCGCAGATATGGCAGGCCCCGCCCGCCAGGCGATGATCACCGACCTGCTCCCCGAAGAAAAACGCGCCGATGGCTTTGGAATCATGCGCGTTGCCATGAATTTAACTGTCGCCATTGGTCCCGCAATCGGCGGATTTATCGCGGCGCGCTCCTATATGATGCTTTTCGCCGCAGACGCGATTTCAAGTACCATCACCGCTTTCTTTTTCTACAAATTGGTCGCAGAAACGCTTCCCAAAGCTGCCACCAAAGCAGAAAAAGAAGCCCAGCCCAGCTTTGCCGATAGCTTCCGCGGTTACGCACAAGTGCTCAAAGATCACGCCTTCATCATCTACATGGGACTTTCGATGATCGTTACCATCGTCTATATGCAAATGTACGGAGCGCTGCCCGTCTTCCTGCGTGATATTCACCAAGTCCCAGAATCGGGTTTTGGCATGTTAATGAGTCTCAACGCCGCAATGGTCGTTCTCTTCCAGTTCGCCATCACCCGCAAAATCGGCGACCGCCCACCCATGCTCATGATGGCGCTCGGCGCGCTAATTTACGCAGTCGGCTTCGTCATCTATGGCTTCACGAGTCAATATGCCATCTTCATGGTTGCTATGGCGATCATCACCATCGGCGAAATGATCGTCTCCCCCGTCGCACAAGCCCTCGTCGCCAAGTTCTCGCCCGAAGAAATGCGCGGGCGTTATATGGCGGT
>JAOZOM010000091.1:0-4341 GCA_029933275.1 Anaerolineales bacterium
CCCATCGTCCACGCGCGAGGCTTCCCATATCCGCTACGAGAGAGTAAACTGGACGAGTTAATCCGTCCAAAAGAGATGGATTTGTTTCGGTAAAAATAGAGGAAACCGCGAAGAAAGGAAAAACGCGAAGTTTTTAAATTTAAGAATCCTTCGCACCCTTCCCCTCTTCGCGGTTAAAAGAAAAAGGCACCAAGTGTTTTCAAAACACTTGGTGCCTTTGGTTTTCTTAGTCCTTCTTCTCTTTCCCGCTCCATTCATCAATATCCATTCGGATCACCGCCGTAACCTTCAAATCATTATCCGTCGTCGGCGTATAGTCCGCATCTGGACGCAATTTGGGGAAATGCTTGTCCATCAGCAATTGCAAAGCATCTTTGGCTTCATCAGTATCTTCAATAATTGAAAGTCGCCCAAAAATGACCACACTCTTATAATGCACGCCAAAATTCTTTGCACGGTCAGAGACGATCAACTCGCCCATCTCGCTGACGTTGAGATTTGCCAGCGCGCCCACCTTTGCGCTCTCAAAAGTGCGTCCTTTGCGCGCACCATGAAAATAAATGGCGTGTTTTTTGGCATCGTAGGAAAAATTTCGCGCAACGGTAAAAGGTTGCCCGTCTTTGCAGGTGGCTAAGACACCATAATCCGCTCGGTTGAGTAGAGCGATAATCCAATCTTTATCTGTGACCTCGCGGTCGTGCCGTCTCATTTTGGTCAGGGCGTTTTTCATTTTTTCTCCTTGATGTGAAATAGACGGGGATTATAATAGAGATTATGAATGAATACCATCACTTCTTGCGAACTCGGCGATCTATTCGCCGCTTCAACCCTGACCCTGTGCCTGCTTCCGTTATAGATACAATTCTCGCCACCGCGACTTTTGCGCCCTCCGCTCACAACCTGCAACCCTGGCGATTCGTACGCATCCAAAGTGATTCGGCGAAAGAAAAGCTGGGGGAGGCGTTAATGGCAAAAATGCGTGGGGATATGGAGGCTGAAAACGCCTCTCAAGCCAAAATTCAAGAGCGAATCGCCGTTTCCCTCCGCCGCATAGCCGAAGCTCCTGTCATCATTCTGCTTTGTCGTGACGAGACCGCCATCCAAAAAGATGAGCAGGAAGAGGAGATTATGGGCATTCAATCCGTTGCCATCGCGGGGTTGCAATTGCTTCTCGGCGCACATGCCGAAGGTCTCGGTGGAAATTGGATTTGCTGGAGCCTCTACGCACAAGAAGCTACGAAAAAAGCATTGGATTTACCTAAAAGCTGGTTGCCGGAGATAATCTTTTTTCTGGGTTATGCGAATGAAACGCCTCCAAATGCGGTACGCAAATCGCTCGAAAATCTACGCATAACGATTTGAGCGCGTTTTTTCTCAATGAAAGAAGGGATTTTTATGGTAAACTCATTGCGTTAGAAAATTATCTAAAATGAATGATGGAGGCTCCCACTTATGGGCAAATCTCGAAGCGAACTCATGGTTGAAAGTCTGCGAGCAATGCAAACTGCCGCACCAGATATTGAAGCATCCGCAGTTGTCTCAGTAGACGGACTTATTATGGCTTCTGCGCTCCCCGTAGAGGTTGAAGAAGATCGAGTTTCGGCAATGTCTGCTGCTATGCTCAGCTTGGGCGAAAGAATCGCAGGAGAACTTGGGCGCGGTGGTTTAGATCAAGTTTATATTCGCGGCGATCACGGGTTTATTGTTCTCTCCGCAATCGGCGAGGAAGCAGTTTTAACCGCTCTGGCACGCGAGAAAGCAAAACTCGGGATGGTTTTTCTCGAAATGCGGCGCGCAGCCGAAGAATTGACCAAATTGGTGGGATGAAGCATTTACATTTTCCCCACTTCTAAAAGAGACCCCATGCGGGGAGGCAGCCTAAAAGAGGCGACCTCCCCGCATCTTTTTTTATCCCTACCTAAACAAGGAATTTATAATGGCTACAAAATATATTTTTTTTACAGGCGGTGTTGTTAGCTCTGTTGGAAAAGGCGTGACTGCCGCGGCTCTTGGCTTACTACTTAAAGAGCGCGGGTTCGATGTCTCAGTGCAGAAGTTGGATCCATACATCAACGTAGACCCCGGCACAATGTCCCCTTATCAGCATGGCGAGGTCTTCGTCTTGGATGACGGTGCCGAAACGGATCTCGATCTGGGTCACTACGAAAGATTCATTGATAACCCCTTGACTCAGGCGAGCAATTTCACCTCAGGGCAAGTCTATGCAGAGGTAATTGCTAAAGAACGGCGCGGCGATTATCTCGGCGGAACGATTCAGGTCATCCCCCATATCACAAATGAGATTAAACATCGCATCGGTTTAGCCGCAAAAGTCACAGAAGCGGAGATTTTACTAGTCGAAATCGGCGGGACAGTTGGCGATATCGAATCGCAACCCTTTATGGAAGTCCTCCGCCAAATGCGGAACGAGGTCGGCAGAGAAAATATCTTCTTTGTACACGTCACTTGGCTTCCTCACATCGGCGCAACTGGCGAACTCAAAACCAAACCGACTCAACATTCCGTTGCCGAGCTACGCGGAATTGGCGTTTCGCCGAATATGATTATTGCTCGCTCCGATTATTTTGTAGAGCAAGAACTAATTGATAAAATTGCTCTTTTCTGCGATGTCGAAAAACGAGCAGTCGTTCCGATGACAACGACCGATACTTTATACGAAGTCCCTTTGCGCTTAGAAAAAGCCGGCGTGGCAGATTTCGTCATCGAAAAACTTGAACTTAAAGCGAAGAAAAAAGCTAATCTCAAAAAATGGGAAGAGTTGGTCGAAAAAGTTCATCGTGAAAAACCAACCATCAAAGTAGCTTTAGTTGGAAAGTACGTTGAATTGCAAGACGCGTATATGTCTGTACGCGAATCACTCCGTCATGCTGCACTTTCTTTAGACGTAAAAGATGAAATCTCGTGGATTTACTCCGCCGATCTCGAAAAAGGAAAAGGCTGGGATGAGCTCAAATCTGCTGATGCGATAGTTGTCCCCGGCGGTTTTGGGGAGCGCGGTACTGAGGGAAAGATTTTAGCGGCGAAATACGCACGAGAGAATAAAATCCCCTATCTGGGATTATGTTTGGGAATGCAACTGATGTGCATCGAATTTGCTCGAAATGTCTTGGGCTTAGAAGATGCCAATTCTACCGAATTCGACCCAAATACTGAAGACCCCGTGATTGATTTGATGCTTGATCAACGCGATATCAGCGATATGGGCGGTACGATGCGGCTCGGACTTTATCCCTGTGTATTAAAAGAAGGCTCAAGAGCTGCGGCGGCTTATGGAAAAAAAGAAGTTATTGAACGTCACCGGCATCGTTTTGAATTCAATAATGCTTATCGAGAAAAGTTTGAGAAAAAAGGCATGATTTTCTCTGGTGTTTCTCCCGATAATCGCTTGGTCGAAATCTCCGAGCTAGCAGATCATCCTTTTATGGTGAGCAGCCAGTTTCATCCCGAATTTCTCTCACGTCCAATGCGCCCGCATCCGCTTTTTGTAGGTTTTGTGAAAGCGGCAAAAGAGGCGAAAAAAAGGTAAGATATACGCAAGGAGAAAAAATATGAGCAAGCATCTCGTTGTCGTCGCCGGGAATATCGGCGTTGGCAAAACATCACTGACAGAACGCATGGGAGAACGTCTCGGCTGGCGCACCGACTTTGAATCGGTCGCGGATAACCCCTACTTACCCGATTTCTACGCCGATATGCGGACGTGGTCTTTCCATTTACAAGTCTTCTTTTTAGGGCATCGCGCCGAGCAATATCTTGAAGCCGCTCAAGATGCCCGCTCTTGCATCCTAGATCGCAGTATTTACGAAGATAGCTATATTTTTGCTCGCGCCTTGCATCATCTTGGGAATTTGCGTGAGCGGGATTATCTCGCCTATCGCCGCCTTTTCAATTTGGTTGTGGATAGTCTCCCTCGCCCCGATTTGTTGATTTATCTCAAAGCCCCTGTGGATGTGCTGATGGAACGGATTCAACGCCGCGCCAGAGATATGGAAACAGGCATCTCGGCAGAATACCTAGCTTTGCTCGATTCATTCTATGACGAGTGGCTGGGTTCCTTCGACCTCTGCCCCGTCCTGACAATTCGCACCGATGACCTTGATTACGTTCATCAACCGGAGGCTTTAGAAATTGTCACAGAGCGTATTTTGAATAAATTATCAGGAAAAGAAACCGTAGACCTGCGAGGCAAATAATGGATTCTATAAAAAAACTCTCTCGGTCTTTTGGATTACACCCTCTAGTGGGTTTTGGGATGTTTGCAATTGATATGATGCTCTTTGATAGCGAAGTTCTCACTTTTGGGCTAAGTTGGCCCATCTC
>JAOZOM010000091.1:4441-6887 GCA_029933275.1 Anaerolineales bacterium
TGAAAAAGAAAAAAATCAACGAAACTGTTAGCGTGGTGTGGAAATACTCCATTTTCGGCTTTTTTGCGCTCATCCTCTTATCTTGGGTTGCTTCATATCTGTTGGATCGCGGCAACTCGCTGATCGCGACTATCGAATCCGCAGCAACCGCGATCACAGCCGCGGCAGTCTTTGGGGCTGGTTATTTCGCCTATAAAGAATTATCAGAAATTGAAAATACGCGCTATATGGATATTGCAGACCGTCTCTTTGGAGAACTTAACTCTCAAGAGAATATCGAAGCTCGTAGACATATTTTCCAAAATCTGACAGGAAAACCAGAAGATGCGTTAGAAAAACTCTCCGCAGAGGATAGAGACGCTATGAAAAAAGTTCTAAATTCGCTTGATCGCGTTGCGTTTTTGACAAGAGATGGCTGGATTCCAGACGATCTCATTCTCCCCTGGATGCACCCGATGATTTCTAAATCTTGGGAAAAGCTAGTACCCTATGTTCTCTACGAACGCGAACGACGTGATGAACCTTATTACTACGAACATGCTGGAGAATTAGCCGAACGTTGTCAAAAATGGCGTGAGGAGAATCTATCTGAAGCGGCGCGTGAAAACAAATGGATTAAGGTAAAGAACGCACTTTAAAAACAAAAAGGACTTTGATTTTTCTATCAAAATCCTTTTTTAATTCACTTAGCCAATCAACTTGCGAAGAGCCTCTAACTGACCTGCACTGCCCAACTTCACATTCTTACTGGCGATAAATTTAGCATATTCCGCCATGAAGATTTTTCCCGGCGGACGCAGGTCAAATTGTTCGGGATGATCACGGAAGAACTCACGATGAACACGCGTCCAAACCAGCCGACCATCGGTATCAATGTTAATTTTGGTCACGCCTAATTCAGCAGCGCGCTTGAATTGATTCGCATCCACGCCTTTCGCACCCTTTAGTTCACCCCCAGCCGCGTTGATGCGTGCCACCTCTTCCTGCGGAACAGAGCTAGAACCGTGCATCACCAGCGGAAAACCGGGAAGATTCTTCTGTATATCCGCCAAAACGTCAAAGTGCAATCCTTGTGAACCGCTGAATTTAAACGCGCCATGACTGGTGCCAATCGCACAAGCTAAAGAATCGCAACCGGTTCGTTCGACAAATTCCTTCGCTTCGTTCGGATCGGTTAATTTAGCGTCCGCTTCTGAAACACTGACGTGCTCTTCAACACCACCCAGTTGCCCCAACTCTGCCTCTACGACGATACCTTTGGCGTGAGCTGCATCCACGACGCGTTTGGTGATGGCGATATTTTCATCGAAGGGAGCATGGCTGGCATCAATCATCACGGAGCTATAAAATCCGCTATTGACACAATCCAAAGCAGTTTCTTCATCACCATGATCGAGATGAACGGCAAAAATCGCGTCAGGGAAAACTTCATCTGCGGTGCGGATAATCCCCTCCAACATTAACTTATTGGTATAGGAACGCGCACCGCGACTAATTTGGATAATAAACGGCGCTTGGCTATCTAAATTCCCCCGAAACAGCCCCATGCACTGCTCCAAATTATTGATATTATACGCACCGATGGCATACTTCCCGTAAGCCGCTTCAAACAATTTTTTCGTAGTTACAATCATCTTAACTCCATTTCTTAGTTTATATTTGGCTATAGAATGTCTTGCCAAAAATTAAGGGCAAAACAGATATTTCCTATCATCTGGTAAAATTATAACACCGCTGGGGTACAATTGCGTTCGACCTTAACAGAGGCTATAATAGAAAAGTTCTAGAATTTAGCTTTATCTTTTCCATTCAGGAGGTACTTCCAATGACAGACCTTTTTCAAAAAGTAACTGATTCTCAAGATGCCTTTAAAAAATTGGCAAGCAAAATCCCCGGCTTTGACGGCTATATAGAACGCCAAAATCGCCGCGCTGCCGATAAACTCATGCGCGAAACGATTGCCGATCGCTTTCAAGCATTATGGACACGCACATCAGAACTCCAAACTGATTTAGTCAACGAAGGCATGATTGTCTACATTGACGATATGGAACGTGCCGCCATTCAACTACGCACATTCATCGACAAAATTCGTACCGCCTCTTATGGCTATTCCGGAATGTTTGATGCAGCGAAAATCAACGAAGATGAATTAGCCCAACTTTACTCTTTTGATCAGGGCTTCTTCTTAGCCGCTGAAGAAATTGGGCGTGCTTTAGATAATGTAGAAGCCAGTTTGCAAGACGAAGCCGGTTTACCCGCCGCAATCCGCAACGTGACAACCCTGGCACGCGAAACTACCGAAGCGTTTAAGCAACGTTCAGAAATCATTACAGGCAGCGGAGAATAATTTAACACTTCAACTGCAAAAAAAGAGAGTGAAAAAGACTCGTTTTTCCTCTTAGTAATCATCTAGAAATAAATTCCTAAGGATTCACCACAAAGT
>JAOZOM010000092.1 GCA_029933275.1 Anaerolineales bacterium
CGACCTACGGATTAGAAGTCCGTTGCTCTATCCAGCTGAGCTACAGGGGCATTTTCGTTGAATCTTATCGCACTGCTCTTTTAGTCGCAATAAGGGCGCAAGCCGCGATAAACACGAATTCCAGCTAAGGTTTTCAAAATAGTCATTTCAGGACGACCCAACGCTTGCCCCAACTCTCGCGAGGTGAGCGGAGCATTCCCATTCGTGAGAAAAAGCCGAAAAACCGCTTCAACTAGCGAGGTTCTTGCCGTTAAAAACTCCGGATCCAGCGCGCAATGCGACATAAGCGTATGCTGCATCCCATCTACAACCTTGACTTCGGCTGTGTCGGGATCAATCCAATCGATCATATTGCCATCGTCCCAAGTTAAATAAAGCTCCTGATGTTCAGCACACATCACAGAACGCAAATGAATCCGCCAGCTTCTCTCGTTCTCTTTCCACCAGTCAAAATCAATGTGAAAAGGCGTATCGAGAGTCGGCTTTACCAAACTAAAGGTTTTCTTTGTAGACATTTACACCTCTTCTTTTATCGTGGCTTCATCGTTTAGGTGAAAATAAAGGTCTCCAACATGCTCTGCCCACGGGCGGGTAACCAGTAAGCTAAAGAGCGGTGCAGGAGGGCAACGTTTAAGTAGATTTAGGGCTGAATACAATTCTTGAGCGTGAACATGCCCTTGCGAATTGAGTTTGGTTAGTTCTTGCATTACACTCCGCACAATCGTATCAAATTGTTTTTCGCTCTTTTGCGCTATTTCCCAAGCATTATCTTGTGCTTCAGGGTCGGGAATGGCGAGAATCATGCGGTCATCAAAATTCGCATTAATCACATGTTTAAGTGTGGCAAAAACCAAACCGCCATCCGTCCCGGCGATAACGGTACGCACCCAATCGCGTTTGCTACGATGTGTCTGCGCCTGAATGATTACCTCGCCCGCAGATTTACCATGTCGGATATCAATTAAACTACCGGGAAGTAGCCCTTTTTCTTCATACCATTCTTTCAACCCGTAAACATAGCTATTTTCTTTCACGACCCATGCGGGCATTTTCTTGCCGCTTGCGCCATCCACAAAAGTAAAACGGATTCGCGGCGATTCGTAAGCCGATGGGAAGAAGGAACGCACCCGTTCCGAAATCGGGAAAGTACCTAAACGCCAATGCGGGTAAAGCAAAGAAATAGTCGCCGTTTTAGCGGGAATCTCTTCCACGCTGATTTTGCTTAACTCATCATCTAATTTGGCTTCGAGGGCAAGCATCTCCTCCGTCAAAGTCGAGCGATCCAAATCCATCGGGGTATAGCGGAGCATCTCCGGCACATCACGGACTTCTTCCGGCTCCAAACGCTCTAGGCACCATAAGATTTTGCCGGTTGAGCCAACTTCATCAAAACGCGGGTCTTCTTGCAACGCGTAATTCAGCGAGAATTCCGTCAGAGCGGGATTATCACCTTCTGGCATATCAATATCTTTCATCAATTCGGCGGTATCCAGAGGCTCCCCTTCTGCCATATCAAGGATGGCTTCTGCCAAATTGAGATGCCCGATATTCACATCCACGAGTAAAGCTCGAGGGAACCAATGATCGGCAATGCCCACTAGCTCATCCCCAGCCTCTAAAGCGGTAGCAAGTTTCTCTTCCAGAGCGGAACCGAAACTGTCCATCACCGCGACCAAGTCCACCTCTCCGTCCGCATCCCCTACTTTATTTTCTATATTAAGCGCATGTTCATCCACACCCATCGCAAAGAGAGATTCATTACCATCTTCCATCGCTACGGTCATCACTTCAAACTCATCCACTTCAGGATTTTTGCCTATGCGCAAAGACAATACTTTTCCTTTTTTCCATCCCAATGCAGGGAAGGTTAACTCATCACCAATTTTATACTTTTCTTTAGGAAGATAAATCTTCCCCGATCCCTTCCGCTTCTCCAAAATCATTTCTTGCTCAAAACGCACTCGCTCTACAACAAGAGCAGAAATCAATTCTTTGGTTTGTGTAGGCGTTTCGAGTTCAAAAAGATAAGAAAGAAGAAAATCCGTATCGTATTTATTGATTTCTAGCGATTGCCAATAATCGGCGGGGAGAAAGGAAGATGGGATCATTTTTATTGCCTTTAATTGCAAATTTACCTTAAGCGGTTTTTTTTACTCCAAAGAAGAAGCGCTTTATTATACCCTAGCAATCTTTAATCATCAACTTGACGAGCAAAAACAATGGTGCTAAACTTGCCCATTATATTAATAATCAGATTAATTGAATAGATACGAATAATGTTATATAAACTCTCTGGATTTTTAAAATATCTCGCATCTCGCGAAGATGATGCTGAAGGCATTCCTGCTCTAGATATACTTAGCCAAGAACTTGATATCAATCGTGCCGCATTGCGGGAACAGGTAGCGGTCGCGCGTGCTTTGGGCTTGGTTTCCGTTAAACCTCGCACAGGAACACGGCAACTGCCCTATACCTTTACCCCCGCTATTGAGCAGAGTCTTGGCTATGCCATTCTTAAAGACCGCGCCTCTTTTGAGAAATACTCTGAATTACGCACACATGTAGAATCGGCATATTTTCATCAAGCAGTCAAGAAATTGACTCCCGATGATATTCAAGAGCTAAGAAATTTGCTAGAAAGCGCATGGAGAAAATTACGTGGCACGCCAGCTAAAATTCCACACGAAGAACATCGCAAACTACACCTTTTGATGTATAAGCGTTTAGATAATATCTTTGTAACAGGCATATTAGAAGCATATTGGGAGGCATACGAGGCAGTTGATCTCAACATTTTCACAGATTACACCTACTTAACCGAGGTATGGGAATACCACACTAAAATCATAGAATCTATTGCACGCGGCGAGTACGATACCGCGCATCAATTACTATTGGAGCACACAGAACTAATTACAGTTCGACCCAATTCCTAATTTTACAAAAAAGAAGTATCTATTGAGGAAGTTATGACGAACAAAGTTATTAACGATTTTTCGATCACCGTTGGTACTGAGAACGGTTCAGGGAGCCAAACTTCGAATTTGACGATATTACGCGCCATCTTCAAGATGGGCATCCCCGTCACGGGGAAAAATATGTTCCCCTCGAATATCCAAGGGTTGCCCACTTGGTACACCATCCGCCTGAGCAAAGATGGCTACACCGCCCGCCGCGATGAACATGAAATCGTCATTGCGATGAACCCCAAATCCTTTGCACGCGATGTTGCTGATGTACTCTCCGGTGGCGTTCTCTTCTACGATGATTCAATTAAAATGCCCATTGAGCGTGACGACATCACGGTTTATCCAATGGCTATCAAACAGATTATCAAAGAAGCGGGAATCGCATCCAATTTGCGGACGATGGTCTCAAATATGGTCTACGTCGGCATTTTAGCAGAAATGCTCGGCATGGATATGGATAAAATTAAGACGGCTCTTGATTTCCATTTCAAGGGAAAAGAAAAACCCGTTGCGATTAATATGGACGTCATCAAAGCCAGCGCAAAATGGGCGGCTGAAAACCTTGAGAAAACCGATCCTTTCTACGTTGAACCAATGGATAAGACCGAAGGTCTCATCATGGCAGACGGCAACACCGCCGCAGCACTCGGCGCAATTTATGGCGGCGTGCAAGTTGTTGGTTGGTATCCGATTACGCCAGCGACCAGTTTGGTCGAGAAGATGAATTACTATCTTCCTCAACTCCGCACACGCAAAGACGGCACAGCCTCTTATGCTATCGTCCAATCAGAGGATGAACTCGCCGCGGTCGGGATTACGATTGGCGGCGCATGGTCTGGGGCGCGGGCAATGACATCCACATCGGGAGCAGGCATAAGTCTCATGGGCGAATACGTCGGCTTGGCGTATTTCTCCGAAGTTCCGATTGTGATTTGGAACGTCCAACGCATGGGACCCTCCACCGGTCTCCCCACTCGCACCTCGCAAGGCGATTTAAATCAAGCCCATTACCTCAGCCACGGCGATACCAAACATATCGTTTTACTTCCCGGCTCAGTTGGCGAATGTTTTGAATTTGGCTGGAAAGCCTTTGATGTTGCAGAGCGGATGCAAACCCCCGTTTTCGTTCTCAGTGATCTTGATTTAGGTCAAAACCAATGGGAAAGCAAACCTTTTGAATATCCCGATGCGCCAATGGATCGCGGCAAAATTCTCTGGGAAGAAGATTTTGAAGCCTTTGAAGCCAAAAACGGAAAATGGGGACGCTATAAAGACGTAGACGGCGATGGAATTCCCTACCGCACCGTTGCGGGCAACCGCCACGAAGGTAGCTCCTATTTCGCTCGCGGCACGGGTCACGATCCTTTCGCCAATTACAGCGAAGACCCCGAAGTTTATGTGCAGGGAATTGATCGCCTGAACTTAAAATATAAAACCGCTCGCAAATACGTTCCCGACGCGATCATAGATAATATGGACGGTGCGAAAGTCGGCATCATCGCTTATGGCTCCACTGATCCCGCCATTGTTGAAGCCCGCGATTTGCTTCTTGCAGAAGGTCTCAAAACCGACTACTTGCGCCTACGTGCCTTACCCATCACTGATACAGTCGAAGATTTTATCCGTGACCACGACAAGATTTTCATAGTCGAAATGAATCAAGGACAATTACGAGAAATCATTAGCCTCGAAATGCCCAAAGAAAGTACAAAGTTAGTCTCTTCCACCCTCAACAACGGTCTTTCTCTAACCGCCGAGTGGATTCGAGATGATATTCTGGCAAAGAAGGAGAACTAAAATGGCTCGCACAAATAATATCGGACTCACCAAGAACGACTACAAAGGCGCGCCTACCACCCTCTGTCAAGGATGCGGGCATAATTCCATCCTCAGCCAAGTGATTGCCGCCTGCTATGAAATGGATATGGTGCCGGAAGACATCGTCAAATTTAGCGGAATCGGATGCTCGAGCAAAGCCCCGACTTATATGCTAAAACGTTCCTTCGGCTTTAACGGGTTACACGGACGGATGCCTGCGCTCGCAACTGGAAGCTTGCTCGGCGACCACACACTGACCGGTGTCGCCATGAGCGGTGACGGCGATTCAGCTAGTATCGGTATGGGACAATTCAAACATATCCTCCGCCGTAATGTTCCCCTCGTCTACATTGTCGCAAATAACGGTGTTTACGGTCTCACCAAAGGACAACTTTCTCCAACTTCTGAAGTTGGCTTGACCTTAAAGAAACAAGGCACAAACCAATTCGAGCCGATTGACATTTGTCTCGAAGCGATGGCATCCAACGCAACTTTTGTTGCCCGCTCCTTTGCTGGTGATCCAAAACAGGTTAAAACCCTCATCAAAGCCGCTTTGCGCCATAACGGGACAGCCATCATCGATATCATTAGCCCTTGCGTTAGCTTCAACAACCAAGATAGCTCTGTCCACTCTTACGCTTGGGGCAAAGCGAACGAATTCCCCATCCATGATATTTCCTTCATCCCCGCACGGGACGAGATTATGGTTGAAGACTTCGAAGAAGGCACCACTCAAAGTGTCACCATGCACGATGGTTCGAAAATTCAACTCAAAAAACTTGAGCGGGACTACGATCCCACCGACCGCATTTCGGCAGTTCAAATTATCGAGGAGGCAAAAGCAAATAACATGCTTCTGACCGGATTGATTTATATTGACCCAGACCGCCCCTCTCTGATGGATATTCTCAACCTGCCAGAAACACCGCTCAACCGTCTTCCTGTCGAGGATTTACGCCCTGCGCCTGATACCATTCAAGCGATTAACGCGGCGATGTTCTAAGTATTTTCTCAAGCACCGCAGACACAGACACCAAGTGTTTTAAAAACACTTGGTGTCTTTTTTTAATTCATTTTTTGATTCGGGCGGTATAATGCCCGAAATATCAGCACAGTCTACGCAACCTACGAACGAAAAACACTGCGGAATATGCACTTATGAATAAAACCACCATTGGAATCATCTCCGGTCTCGCCGCCACCTCGATTTGGGGAGCGATGTACGTCGTCAGCAAAGCGGTAATGACGGTCATCCCGCCTTTTTCGCTACTCACATCTCGTCTCACGCTTGGATTTGTGACGCTGCTCATCGTCGCGTTTTTACAAAAAAAACTGAGTCTCAACAAAACACAATTCTGGAACATTTTCTGGGTGGGATTTATCGGTTACGGAATCTCTCTGGGATTCCAATTCGTAGGCACGGATTTATCTACCGCCGCAAACGGTTCGCTCGTCACCTCGGCAACGCCTGCATTTGTACTCATCTTTGCCTCTATCATCCTCGGCGAAAAAATCACCAAAAGACGATTTCTCGCCCTGTTCATTGCCTCCCTCGGCGTACTTGCTGTGATTGATCCCCGTTCCGCGCAACTGGATTCATCCCTCTTTTGGGGAAACGTGAGTCTCGTCGCCGCAGCATTAACATGGGCACTCTACTCAGTTCTCGTTCGCAAAGTAACACGCGGTGTAGATGTGCTAACCGTCAGCCTAATCGCCTTTCTCGGTGGAATGCCGACCAGCATCGCCGCCAGCGCGTATGAAATCTCCACGCAAGGAATCGGCGAAATCACCTTCGGAGTCATCGCGGGCGTACTCTTTATCGGCATCATCGCCACCGCCCTTGCTATGTATCTCTGGAACACCGCCTTCGCCCTCCTTGATGCCAGCCTCGCCTCGCTAACCTTCTTCGCCCAACCCGTAGTCGGCACAATTTTAGGCGCAATTTTTCTCGGAGAACTTATCACACCACTGTTTTTATTTGGGGGATTATTAATTGGGATCGGATTGGTAATTGCGAGTAGAGAGTGAAATAACTGAAAACTCAGTAAAACTTTGCTCTTCACCGCGAAGAAGCGAAGAGCGCGAAGAAAAACTTAAAAA
>JAOZOM010000368.1 GCA_029933275.1 Anaerolineales bacterium
TCACTTGCGCCGCCACCGTGTCGTTAATTCGTTCATAAAGCAAAGGCACGCTGCCCTGCTCAATTTCTTCTATATTGGATATCCCCAACAGCCCTCGCTGATAAAGATATTCGACATGCGCCCCTGCTTCTTCTACCGATAATAGGATGTCATAACCGTCCACGTCTCCGAATAACTGGGATGACACCTCCGCCACCGTGCGCGGCTCAGACAGAATTTCTAAGGTTCGCGCGAGACGTTTGGCGTGAATCCGCTTAATTTGCATTATCCTGTCGTGAACATTTTCTATTGGCTCGTTATGACCAGTGAGCGTTAAAGTGACGTTTTCACCAGCCCAAGCATCCAACTTGTCTAAGGAATCGAGATAATGTCCCAGCCCCATATTCATCGTTAATCTTTCGGGCCACTGATGCGGTGAGATGCCGTTCAAAACGTGGTCACCGCAAAAGAGATAATCATCAAGCCGAATTACAACTTGCCCCGCGCTATGGCCGGGAACATGTAAAAAATCAAATTGCTCTAATTGCATCCCGATTGCGCCATAAGTGAAATCAACGGGAACGGAGGAGAAAAGAGCCTTATTTACCGCGTAGACCTTCATAATCTCTTCCAATTTTCCCGCTTCTACACCGGCTTCGATTAAAAACTCGCGCAATCGCCGCACCGAGACGATGATCCGCTCTTCGTAATTGGTCAGGTTACGCAAATCGAGTTCGTGGATGCCAATTTTCGCGTCCGTTTTTTCGATGAGGAAAGGCAATCCGCCGATATGGTCGATATGCCCGTGCGTGATGAGGATGTAATCCAACGCGTCCATAAGGGAAGCACGCCCCTCACGCGCGCGTACCTGTTCAAATCCCGCTTCGAGTTGCTCGTTACAATCGCCAAAGCCAGAGCCGGTATCAATCAGCACGACCAAATCATCCACAAAAACGAGATAAGCATACGCCCAAAATCCCGGAAATGCCTGCAAAGGGATTCTGTAAATCCGCGCGCCTTTTTGGGTTTCAAATTCGGCGTAAGTGTGCAGAGATTTGGTGGTGGGGATAGCAGGCATCTATTTACCTTTTAATCCATCAAGAAAAAGTGCGGCGGTTTGGTCGGCGATTGCCTCGATGCTCTGTTCGCCTTCGGGATTGAACCAAGTAATCGTCCAATTCATCGCGCCCAAAAGGTTGCGAACGGTGAGTGCGGTTTCAGAACAACAAAAAACGCCCGTCTGCATTCCCTCTTCAACCACTTCGCGCCAAAGGACTTCAAAACGGTCTCGGTTGGGAATATGACGAGCGTGTAATTCGGGTTCGAGCGAACGATGCTCCATAAGAAGAACGGCGGCTAAATCAAAATGATCGGTGAGGGCTTTGAGATAGGCGTGCATCATGCGGCGCAATTTTTCATCGGGAGGACGATTTTCATCTTCCAAGACTTCGCCAATCTTTTCAGTAAGCATTTCAAGAGCTTGGTCTAAAAGTTCGAGCAAAATCTCCTGTTTACTAGAGACGTGATGATAGAGACTGGCTTTTTGCAAGTTAACCGCGCCAGCAATGTCTTGCATGGAGGTGGCATGATAACCTTTTATGCGAAAAATTTGTGCGGCGGCATCGAGGATTTGAGTTTTTGTCATCATAAGAAAACCTACCGAACGGTCGGTAGATAAAGAATACCAGAATCGGATTTTGCCGTCAAGGATATCTTTTATTTTTGCTCTTAGTTTATCCACTTATGCTATAATATGGATATGACTGAAGAA
>JAOZOM010000093.1 GCA_029933275.1 Anaerolineales bacterium
GGCGGGGCAGTGATTTGGTGGGTTTTGTTATTGACTTTTAGGGTGATATTCATTTTTTGGCTCCTTTTACCTATCCCCTAGCCCCTTCTTTAAAAGGGAAGGGAGATGGAGGATTTAGGTGGTTAGTTTTCTTCGTAGAATTTTCGTGTTTTCGCTATTTTTTCTTAGTTCTCGCTATAAAATCTTTTCGGCATTTGTTGTATTGCGGAGAAACTCTTTTGCCTTTACAACTTTCTCTGCGCTAACGCTTTGCCCTCGAACAATATTTTTCTGCGGCATACGTTTTTTCCTAACTTTACATTCCTTCCTTTTTGGAAAGAACTTGGAAGAATTATTTTTCTTATTCGTCCTTCAAAGAAGAATGAGACTCCCCTTTCCTGAAAGGGAAGAGTCTGAGGTCAGACCAGTCCAAATAAAATCTTCTCCGGTCGAATTAATATCATTTTTGCCTCCACTTTCATTTGAGACAGATAAGTATTTGTGATTTCTGCTTCATAAAGGGAAAGCCAAGCGGTGCGAGAGACATCGAGGGTGGTGCTTAAATCAGTATGTGTGGAGATACGAATTTTACTATCAATAAAAAATGAACCCATAGCGGCTTTTACCGGTTGCATTTTACGGTTTTCTTCACTTTCATCATAATCTAGTTCAATCTCTGTTCCCGGTGCAACGTGGAAGCCAATCGCCTCTGTTGCGGGAACGAAAAGTTCTGCAAATTTCACGATTTTGGTCGCATTATCGGGATAGATGATTTGTGCGTTAAGCAAATGTAGATAATTGGGCGCACCTTCAGTTCGCATCAAAATATTTACGCGTACAATATCTCTGGTGACGATTTCCCCATGAATTAAGGTGTTTTCGGTGTAAACCACGACAGGGGTTGCTTTTTCATTCGCTTTTAATTCATACATTGATGGTCTCCTTATTCGGTGAAGAAAAACTGTTCCTTTTATTATACCCTCTTGCCTCGCTTCTCATCCACGCTTATACTCAAGTTCATGGAGAGCAGAAAAATTATTTCACGCGAAGACCTGCTGTTGGGCATTTTTCTTTCAATTTTGAGTTTCGCTCTTTACATCCGAACTCTCGTTCCGACTTTGTTGACAGCCGATGCAGCTGAATTTCAGACTCTTTCCTATACTTTGGGGATGACGCATCCCAGCGGATATACAATTTATGTTTTTATGGGGAAATTTTTTACGCTAATTCCGATTAAGAATATAGCCTATCGTGTTAATCTGATGTCTGCTTTTTTCGGCGCATTCGCGGTGGGACAAGTGTATCTCATCATCCGAAAGTTGGGTGGTTGGAAGATTGCCGCGAGCGCGGGCGCAATTGCGTTGAGCGTAAATCCGCTTTTTTGGCGGCGGACGATTTTTGCCGAGACTTATGCGCCTGCGGCGAGCATGATTGCCAGCATTTTTCTGCTGATTCTCCTCTGGGATGAGAGCAAAAAGCCGCTTTTTCTCTTTTTTGCCGGATTATTAGGCGGTTTGAGCGTTGGAATTCATAGCACGGTCGTGATGACCGCTTTGGCTGTTCTCATTTATTTGCTGATTAAAGCGCGGCGGCGTGTCGATTGGCTAAATGCCGCCGCGGGCGCGACCTTAGGCTTGCTTCTCTTTTTTCTGGCTTTTTTTTACCTCGATTGGCATAATCCGCCATCCAGTATTTACAATACAACCTATCTGACGAATTTATCGAATCTTGGTTTAACGCTCGAGGAATTTGATACGCCCCTCGAACGCCTTTTTGCTATTTTCCCCGCCGAGCATTTCTGGAGTTATTATTTCTCTGCTCCCGCCGAAGTGATTACTGAAAGACTGCGAGAATATCTCAATTTTTACCCGCGCTGGGAGTTTGGCACGATTTTATTGGGCGCAATTACGCTCTTTTTTAACAAAAAACGTGTCCCCGAAGCCCTTTATCTTCTGATTGCCTTTTTCCTCGTTTGGGGATTCGCGGTGACGGTCTCTTTTGGCGTTTACAAGGAATTTTATGTCCCCGTCGCGGTGATGGTGCATATTTGGCTGGGGATGGGGATTGGTGCGATTCTGTCCGGATTTGCGCGGCTACTTCAACGTATCAATGCTCAAAAGCCGCTCGTAGCTTCTTTGGTGCCGAGCCTGCTAGGGATCGCGTTCGTCGCGGCTTTTCTCGTCCACGCCAAAGCGGATCTTAGTCTCGCTATCCAAAATGGGAGCACTACCTTTATTCTGGAAGAGAAAATCTATCCCTTTGATGTGCCAGGGCGTTACGTGCGGCTCTCGACTAGAATTTTGCGTAAAGTTGAAGATAACGCGATTGTTTTTGACAATTGGGATCGCATTTATACGCATATTTACACTGCCCATATTTTGGAAGGGCGCACGGGCATCGCTTTTCACGAAGCTTTCCCGACTTTGGGAGAGACCACGCTGGCTTATATTGAGGCAAATATCGATGAACGCCCGATTTATTTTGCGAATTTGCACCCGGAAATTTCGAATTATTACGATTTAAAACAAGTTGGTGATAATCTTTATCGCTTGAGAAGAAAGTAGATATTATGCAAACACGTTGGCAAATCCAAACTACACTTACCCCCGCAGCCGATCAGGCTCTTGAAAAATTCCCACCTGTTTTGCGGCAACTGCTCTATAATCGCGGCTACGCAACCGATGCTGAAGCGCGCGCTTTTTTGAAAGCCACGCCCGCGCATAGCATGTCTCCGTGGGCATTAAAAGATATGGATATCACTATCCCGCGTATCTTAAAGGCAATTGAGCAGAAGGAAAAAATCATCATTTACGGCGATTACGATGTGGATGGCATCACTTCTTCCGCACTGCTTGTGCAAACCTTGCATGCACTCAACGCCGATGTAGATGCCTATATCCCAAACCGTTTTGACGAAGGTTATGGATTAAATACAACTGCGCTGGATCAGTTTTCAGCGGATGGCGTGGATTTGGTCATCACGGTAGATTGCGGCATTCGCTCATTGGATGAAGCCGCACACGCGCGTGACCTTGGGCTTGATCTCGTTATAACCGACCATCACCACCCCGGAAAGATTCTGCCAGAAGCGTTGGCGATCATTGATCCCAAACGTGAAGATGATTCTTACCCCGAAAAAATGCTCGCAGGAGTTGGGATTGCCTATAAAATCGCGCAAGCACTGCTCGAAAAACAGAATCCGATCAACGGTCTCACCCCCGACCATCTTCTTGACCTCGTTGCCCTCGGTACAGTCGCCGACCTTGCTCCGCTCGAAGGGGAGAATCATGCTCTCGTCCGGAAGGGATTACGCGTCATGCGCAACGCTCAACGGCAGGGGTTGGTCTCTCTAGCGGCGGTTTCAGGCGTGGATATTAAACAAGTGACCGCGATGAATATCGGCTTTAGCTTAGGTCCCCGTCTCAACGCGGCGGGGCGACTCGATTCTGCTATTGCAGCTTATGACCTGTTGATGGAAACCGATGTGATGAAAACCGGTGATATGGCACAAAAACTGGAGATGCAAAATCAAAAGCGTCAGAAAATCACGCGTGAGATGCAAGAAGTCGCGGAAATGATTGCGCTTTCTGCCGATAAAGACGAGCTTTTGCTTTTTGCCGCATCGCCGGAGTTTAATCCCGGAGTGGTGGGGTTGGCTGCCTCCCGTTTAGCGGATAAGTACTATCGACCCGCAATGGTTGGCGAGATTGACGATGAGTTTACGCGCTGTTCTTGCCGCTCCATCCCCGAATTTCATATCACCGAAGCTCTCGACCAATGCGCGGATTTGTTAGAGCGGCATGGCGGTCACGCCGCCGCGGCGGGATTCACCATCCGCAACGAGAATGTTGGGGTTTTCCTCCAACGCATGAGAGAGATTGCCGCGGAAAAACTCGCGGGGGTAGATTTAGCTCCGGTCATGGTAGCAGATATGGAACTTGCGCTCGATTCGCTCAGCTTTGAGATGCTCGAACATCTGAATTATCTTGAGCCAACCGGCTATGGGAATCCGCGCCCTGTTTTTGTATCGCGTAACGTGAAAGTAAAATCATCACGCACGGTTGGGAAAGATAAATCACATCTTAAATTGACTGTCACAGACGGAAAAGCCACGCTAGACGCAATTGCCTTTAGGCTGGGGCATCTCAAACCCGATTTGCCCGCGAGAATTGATTTGCTGTACACTTTTGAAGTTAACGAGTGGCAAGGGCGTAAATCTTTGCAATTGAACGTGAAGGATATCAAGTTTTAGCCTTAGAGACACCAAGTGTTTTCGCGAAATATCCCCGAAGCGTAGCGGAGTGGGGCAAAACACTTGATGTTTTTTAGGAGAAAGTATAAGGCTTCTGTAGTTTTGGGTGTCTCGGTCTTGCGTGTTTTTCTAACAGCATGATATTCGTCAGTCTTAACTTTATACAGTATATATCTTGACAATATCGTCTTAAATCAGTATATTATTCAGTATGTTAGATAATACGGACAAGATTATTCTGCAAGCATTACAGCGAAATTCCCGCGTTAGCAACGCCGATTTGGCGCGTGCGGCGGAACTTTCCCCCTCGGCGACTTTAACGCGCGTCCGCCGTTTGGAGGAGCAGGGGTATATTGACCAATACGCGACCAAACTCAATCGACAGAAAATGAACTACGATCTGCTCTGTTTTGTCAGCGTGGGCTTGCAACGTCACGAAGCTGTGCAAGTCGCGGAATTTGACGCGGCGATTCAAGAAATCCCCGAAGTTTTGGAGTGTTATCACCTAACCGGTGATGACGATTATCTGCTCAAAGTGGTGGCTAAAAATACCGCCGATTTGGAACATTTTCTCATCCATGTCCTCACGCCGATTAGGGGAGTTGCTCGCATTCGCACGAGTGTTGTCTTGAGTGAGATTAAGGTCTCGAGCGCGTTGCCGATTGTCTAAAGTGCGTATTTCGTAAAATGTATTGCGTAATTTTTTACGCAATACGCAACACGGAATACGTTTCCTCCGAACTTCCTCAAACCCTAATTTAGGAGACTTCCTCTATGACAGAAGAACTTGTAAAACGACTACTTTCCGGCAACGAAGCCCTCGCTCGCGGCGCATGGGAAGCGGGCGTCTTGGTCGCTTCCGGATACCCGGGCACGCCCAGCACCGAAATTTTGGAGAATCTCGCCAAAATGCCCGGCGTTTACGCCGAATGGGCACCCAATGAAAAGGTCGCTCTCGATGTCGCGATCGGCGCGGCGTATGCTGGGAAGCGTGCCCTCGCCACGATGAAGCATGTTGGTGTGAATGTGGCGGCGGATTCGCTCTTTTATGCGGCTTCGACCGGTATGGAAGCTGGGCTGGTCGTTATTGTTGCAGATGATCCCTCCATGCACTCCTCTCAAAACGAACAGGATACCCGCAACTACGCCAAATTTACGCGTATCCCCTGCCTTGACCCATCCGATAGCCAAGAGGCAAAAGATATGGTTATCGCCGCTTTCGAGATTAGCGAGCAGTTTGATACGCCGGCTTTAATCCGCCCGACCACGCGCGTTTGCCATACCAGCAGTTTAGTTGAAGCCAGCCCGGATCGCTATCAGGGCGAGGCTCCCGGCAAATATCCGCGTAATCACAGCAAATATGTGATGGTTCCCGCCAATGCGCGCGGGCGGCATCCTATTGTCGAGGAGCGGCTTGAAAAATTGGCTAAATTTGCCGAAGAAACGCCCCTAAACCGTGTCGAAATGCGTGGCACTGAGTTGGGCGTTATCGCCAATGGAATTTCTTACCAATATGCTCGCGAGGTCTTTCCCGAAGCCAGCATCCTGAAATTGGGGATGTCTTATCCCTTGCCGCAACATAAAATTCGCGAGTTTGCGAGCAAAATGGAGAAGGTGATTGTCCTCGAAGAGCTTGATCCTTTTATCGAGGAACAAATTTTGCTGATGGGCATAGATTTATATAAACCGGAGGGCTGGGAACGCGGCGTTTATCCGCATTTCAAGTCGATTTTTCCTCTGGTCGGGGAACTGAACCCGAAGATTGTGCGGACGCACGCGATTTCGGCTGGCTTACTGCCCGAGAATCCCAGTAGCCAACCCGAGGCTGAGTCCGCTCCGCTGCGGGAGCCGATTCCGCTGATTTTAGAGGGAAATCTGCCTCAGCGTCCTCCCGTGCTATGTCCGGGATGTCCACACCGCAGTTCCTTCTATATCCTGCATAAACTCAAACGTCCGATTAACGGCGATATTGGTTGCTACACACTCGGTGTCGTCCCGCCTTTGAGTGCGATGGACACTTGCGGCTGTATGGGCGCGAGTACCGGCGTGGCGCACGGCGGGATGGTGGCTGGAGACAGTGAGCGGCATATCGCTGTGATTGGCGATTCGACCTTTTTCCATACCGGTGTGCAAGCCTTGATGAATGTGGCGTATAACGGCAGTAATGTGATTACGATTATCATGGATAATCGCATTACCAGTATGACCGGACAACAGGAAAATCCGGGATCGGGGCTAACTTTGCAAGGCAAACCTTCCAATGAAGTGGATATCGAAGCTTTGGTGCGCGCTATCGGGATTAAAAAGGTTAAGCGGGTCGAGGCGTATGATGTCGCGGCAATTGAAAGTACGCTGAAAGAATGGCTGAAAGTGGATGAGCCTGCCGTGCTGATAACCGACCACGCTTGCGCGTTGATGCCCGATGAACGCAAGAAGTATCTTCCGCTAAAGGTGGTCGAGGAGGATTGCAATGGCTGTACAATCTGCTTCCGCATCGGTTGCCCGGCAATCATTAAATCGGATAAGGTGGACGAGAAGACAAAACGTCCGCTGGCGGAGATTGATCCGCTACTGTGTACGGGATGCGAAATCTGCTCGCAGGTTTGTCCGCGTGATGCGATTTTGTTTAG
>JAOZOM010000369.1 GCA_029933275.1 Anaerolineales bacterium
TCCGATAACTGAAACATCTTCAAAGCGGATGATGGAGCCGTGCTAAGACGAGATGCCTTTTCTACAATCACGCCTGCTTTAAGCAAGTCACCCATCACTCTGCTCAACGCTCCAGAACGAGACAGGAGACCATTACTCAAGCTAATCATGGTCTCAATTTCCATTTTTGCAACGATCCCCCAGCGTCCGATCAACCAAAGAGTCGACCAATATCGCTGATAGGCAAGGTCGAGATCACGTCCCTTGCGCCCTTTTCCATTCAAGCGTTGCTTCCATGCAGCAGGCGGACGCTTTGGAAACTTCTCGCCTTTCAAGACGGTAAGCAAGTCTGCCAGCACGCTTGCCATCGAAGCAATCATGCCTTCAGGCACTTCTACTGCTTCTCCAAGAGCTTCAATCCGAGCCTTAACCTTAGCGATGGTCTCCGGACTGCGCTTTTGGGGTTTTGCTTTTCTTTTGCCGCGTACCTGCTGAGAAGAGGTCGTTTTCATCTTTGGTTTAGGAGGTAGCGGTTCTAAATTTTTAGCCGATGGTTCCACGTTTGTTTTCGGGACGAGTTCTGTTTGTGGAGTAGCCTTTTTCGTTGCAACCGGTGAAGAAAGAGCAGCATCTTCAGCAGCCCTCAACGCTTTGCCAAGCAAAAGTTTTAGCCTTTTCACTTCATCCTTAAGCGCAAGAAGTTCTTTCTCATTAGTCCTGCCTCCCCAGCCTACTGATTCTTCTTGCTTGATCGAGCTAAAGAAATTGCGCCATTCCACGACTGTCCACGCGGCTTGACCTTGGGGATCGTCTCTGCGCGCCTCTTCAAGACGTTGTCCATCAAAACGATAAGCCAATTTTGCTAGAAGTTTGAATAAATCTCGCACGGTCTCTTCTGAGCGGTCTCGCATGGCTCTTTCAGCCTGGAGAGTATCCCGGAGGGCGCGGTCTTGTGCGTTGCCCACATGGAGTGTTGTCGGAGGCTGATAAGGAGTCGTGTTCATTGAAGTAGTGCTATCGCAACTTCAAGAGAAGCGATAGCTGTTTCTCTGTCCAAAACACCGGTAGACCAATCCCCTACGTTCAAGGCTGCCTGAAAAAGGGCTTGTCGTGCAGTGGCGAGCGCAGGCGTGCCCTCCGCAACATCACCGGAGATTTTCTTTACCAATAAGGACACTCGAACCGGATCGGCTTTTGTTTCAATGGCGGTGACCAAGCTGTCCACATCGCGTCTCAATATATCAATTTCAGCGTTATAAACATCTTTTGCTTGGATAAGTTTCCAATCCGTCAAAGTCATTATTCTAGCTGTGCTCCCCTCATAAGGGGTAACAGACTGCCCAATTGCCCCTAAGCCAAAGAGGAGTAAGGCGATAATCAAAATAATCGCTATTGCCCATACGCTTTGATTTTCCCGAATATCCAGTTCAAATTCCACTGCCCAAGCTCCTGAGTTTGGGGGAGGCAAACGCAACACAAGTGTCTTCGTCCGCCTATAACCAACTTTCAAATAATAATTACGAGATCATGTCTTACCAGTGCATTTGATTAAGCAAAGTGCCTAATAATTTGTGCCAAAATAACTTAGCGAAATATGACCATACGATGAACTCTAGTGAGTTCGTCATAAAACGGTAGGCTGCGGAATTCACGGGCAACACCTCCTTTCGGATAGATTTGACCGCTTCAACACCAGTGGTTGTCAGCGACCCAATTGAAGTCGCTGACACACAACCTACGAATTATTTATTTATT
>JAOZOM010000094.1 GCA_029933275.1 Anaerolineales bacterium
CAACCCATTCCGGTGCGGCTTCTGTGCGCGCATTGGGATCGGTAATCAGTTCTTCTGCTTTTGCGCCTTGCTTGGCGGCGAGACTTTCGAGCCAGTTCATTGCCGCGTCTTGATCATCGGCGGATGCACCCAAGCTACCAATGGCAGGATCAGAGATAAGTGTTTCATCCGCGACGGGAGTTGGCTCGGCTTCTACGGCAGGAGTCTCTTCTTTCATCTCCTGCAACCAATCCGGCATATCGTCCGCTTTTTCGGCGGCAGGTTCTTTTTCGGCGGAAATATCCGTGAGCCATGAGAGATCATCATCTATCCCCGCATTACTTTGGGGGGATTCGGCCGCTTTCTTTTCTTCGCCTTCATTATCGTCTAAAAGGTCATTAATCCATTCGTCAGATGCCATATCATCTCCCATTTCATTTTTTTCATCATCGTTCAATACTTCTGCCGGAGCCATTGTTTTCATCCAATCGGGCATTTCAGCTTGTGCGATTTCTTCGTCATCACCAGAGTCTATCGGTTCAGGGTCGGGACTGTCGAAGAAAGATACCGGTTCTTCGGTTTCACCTGAGGAAGTTCCCCAACCGGCAGCGCGCATGAAATCGGGAATCTCTTCTTCAGGAGATGTCTCCATAGCGGAGGCAGGTTCAGGGTCACGCGCGCCCCCTTCCGATTTTAGCCAATCGGGCTGATCGTCTTGATCTAAATTTATGCTCGCTGAGTTATCCCATCCACTCGATAATTGCGGAGATGAGCCGGGATGCCAATCCAGCCGTTCCAGATTAATCGAAGCATCAGGAACATCATCCGTATTAAAAACCGAGCCTTTGGCAAAAGCAGCGTAGGGATCGAGAGAGTTAACACGATGTCTGTAGGTTTGAACATTTTCGGCACGGCTGGTTTCGGGCAGGATTTCAACCAAAATACGGTTTGCATCAAGACAATAAGGCGATTTGGCGAGGAGCGAAGAGGCAATTTGTGATGCTTCAACACGTTGCCCTGAACGGAAATACGCGTTGGCGAGCAAAACTTGCATATCCATTCTGTCCGGGTCTTGCGCTTCTACGCTCATAATTTCGGCAATGGCTTGGGCGTATAACTCACCTTGTACGTAGACGTTAGCGAGCGCACCGCTGGTCATGCGAATTTTCGACGGTTCCACCCCATCACGGAGACCATAAAGTCGTTGAAGTTCACCTTGCACTGCGGCATTGGAGGGCTGCGCTTCAAAGGCACGTTGCATATGCCAAATTGCTTCGTTGGGTTTGTTTTTTTCATCGGCAATCATGCTCATGCCCGCATGAGAAACAAAGTCATTTGGCACAGACATTAGCACGCGAGAGAAAATATCTCCTGCGTCGTTATATCGTTGCGCTTCGAGATAAGCCTTCCCCAATAAGCGATAGGTTTCAAGATGCTTAGGAAAAGTTTTTAAAATATGGTGACAATGGCTAATCGCTTCATCAATTTTCCCCTGATCGATTAGCGTCCCAATTTCTCTATTATAGATACGTAAAGATATTTTTGCCATATTCGCACACTCCTCTGCTTAGTATGCACCATTCCTTAAAATTTCGCAAGCGTTTTTTCGTTATAAGTCACGTCAAGCGTTTTTAGCCGCAGATTTTACAGATTTCACCAATTTTAATCGTAAAAGAGCGGTAATGGTAAAACTGGTTCGTCACTAAAAAGATGTGCTTTAAGAATATTTTCACGAGCCTGCATTAAAAGTTTTTCGTCATTAGCGTGGATGGTAAAAAGCGGCTCTCCAGCTTGGAGTAAATCGCCTACTTTATGATGGATGATGACCCCTACCGCGTGATCGATAGAATCGTCCTTTGTGGCACGTCCCGCACCCAATGCAACGGATGCCTCTCCTACGAGCCGCGCGTGGATTTGAGCTAGATAGCCGCCACGAGGAGCATTTACGGTCTCAATCCATTTTGCTTTGGGCAGTTTATCCGGCTCATCTACATAGCTCACATCCCCACCTTGTGTAATTACTAATTCGCGGAATTTCGCAAGCGCACTTCCATCGGCAATCGCCTTTTCTGCCATCTCTCGCGCTACTTCGGGATTTTCAGCGCGTTCGCCCAGAACCAACATCTGCGCGCTGACGTGGAGACAATGCTCCATAAAATCAGCGGGACCGCCACCGTGCAGTGCATCAATCGCCTCGACCACTTCTAACGCGTTCCCCACCGCGTGACCGAGGGGCTGATTCATATCCGAAAGCAAGGCGATGGTTTTTCTTCCCACCAATTCACCGATTGCGACCATGCGCTCACCCAACTCCCGCGCGGCTTCAACGGTCGGCATAAATGCGCCGAGACCGAGCTTCACATCCAATACGATGGCTTGCGCGCCCGCAGCGATTTTCTTGCTCATAATCGAGGAGGCAATTAAAGGCATCGAGGGAACTGTGCCGGTTACATCGCGGAGAGCGTAAAGTTTCCCATCTGCAGGCGCGAGATCCGCACTCTGACCGGAGAGAACCATGCCGATTTCGCCTAACTGCTTTTTGAATTCTTCGGTGGTCAAGTTCACGCGAAAGCCGGGAATTGACTCCATCTTATCGAGCGTCCCGCCACTGAATCCAAGTCCACGCCCAGACATTTTGCCAACGGGCAATCCACAAGCTGCGGCTACGGGCAAAACGACTAAAGTCGTCTTATCCCCTACGCCACCCGAAGAGTGTTTATCAATCGCAATATCCACCACATCCGAAAGGTCAAGGGTATCGCCGGAGCGGGCAATTGCCAAAGTTAGCTCTGTTGTTTCGCTCGCCGTCATCCCATTTAATAGAACAGCCATAGCCCAAGCCGAAGCCTGATAATCGGGAATTTCGCCACGCGTAAAGCCATCTACAAAGAAATCAATTTCTTCTTTGCTTAGCTCTTTACCATCACGTTTCTTACTAATAATATCTACTGTGCGCATATTTCTCTTTTCCAAAAAATCGTATTTTCAAGCTAAATAATTGTAACCGAGATTTGCCTTGATGGAGGGGAAAGAAGTTGCCCCTCCCCTCGCGAAGCATCCTTTAGGGCAAATTCGACAGTACCATTGTCGCATTTGGAGGAGACTCAGGCACTTATCCCAGTGCCGCTTTCATCCGCTCTAGCCCCTCGAGGAGGGTTTCGCGAGGACAGCCGAAGTTGAGACGGACAAATCCCTCTCCGCCGGGACCGAACATAGCCCCTTCGTTGAGAGCTACTTTGGCTTTCTCGAGGAAGAATTTATGCGGCGAGCCTTCGATTTTGCCACTTTCAATTAATTCGTTACAATCCAGCCAAGCGAGGAAAGTTGCTTCGGGGACAGAAGTGTTGATGCCGGGCAAGTTCTTTTCGATATAGTCCACCATAAAGTCGCGGTTTTCTGTGAGGTAAACGAGAAGTTCTTCGAGCCAAGAATCACAGGCTCCCGAAAAGGCGACTTGGGAGGCAATATGTCCCAAACTATTCGTGTGAAAGGTTAGTTTTTCCAATTCCGCTTTGAATTTCTCGCGGATTTCTTTGTTTTGAATAATCGCAAAACCGACAAAAAGCCCCGCCACGTTAAAGGTTTTGCTGGCGGCTACGAGGGTAATTGTCCGCTGGGCAGCTTCGGGGGAGATGGTAGCGATGGGGGTATGTCGATGCCCATCGAGGAGGAGTTCGCTATGAATCTCATCGGAGCAGATGATGATATTTTCCTGCTCGCAAGTTTGAGCCAAGCGCGCTAACTCTGCATCCGAATAGACGGTGCCGGTTGGGTTATGAGGGTTACAGAGGAGAAAAAGGCGCGTTTGCGCGTCATCCGAGTGAATCGCATTGTCGAAAACATCCCAATCAACTTCATGGTGGAGGGTGCGCCCGTGCGTCACTTTTTTGAGTTCGGCGAGTTGCGTAACCGTGCCAGTGTTTTTCTGCACCTTCATAAAGGGGAAATAAACAGGCGGCTGGACGAGGATGCCATCGCCGGGGGCGCAGGTAATGCGAGCGGCGATATTGAAGCCGGTGACCAGCCCGGGGACGGGGATGACCTCTTCGGCTTTCACCTCCCAATTGTAGAGACGTTGCATCCGCTGAGCGACTTCTTCCATGAGTTCTTTACGGGGGAATTCGTATCCCAGCACACCATGATCGAGGGTCTTGCGAAGAGCATCGAGAATGGGGGGCGGGGCGGTTAAATCCATATCGGCAACCCACATGGGGAGAACGTCTTCGGGGTAGGCATTCCATTTAATTGAGTTGGATATACGGCGGTTGAGAATTTTATCGAAGTTGGTGGACATTTTTCTTTCCTTTTAAAATATGATTTTTCTGAAAACTCAGTAAAACTTTGCTTTTTACCGCGAAGAAACGAAGGACGCGAAGAAGAACTTAGAAATACCTAAAAAAAAGATTCAAAAGGCAAGAAACAACCTCTGTGATGCTTACTCTCTTTGTCGTTTTGTCTTAAGAACTTCGCGTTCTTCCTATCTTCGCGGTGAAAATAGACTTTTACAGAGTTTTCAGAATTTTTAGAGATTATCGCTTCCTTACTTGAACACATCTTCGCTATGTGCGCGCAAAGCAGAAAGGGATTGGTTGATTTTCTTCAATTTTGCCTCTGTTTCTTCAATCCGCTCTCGCTCGGAGAGAATATAGCGCGTATAAGGCGAGACTCCTTTCCTCATCCTTGAAAGCGCGTTTTCTGTTTCATGGTTAAATTGCGTATTGAGGGCTTTAAGCAAATTTTCCCTTAATTCGCGCATCTTTTTCTGATAATTCTCTTTCGCTTGCTTACGCTTAAAAGGAATGATGAAAAGACCCAGAATTGCCATTGTTCCTGCCGCGAGGGTGCCGGTTACATCAAGCGCGGAGGAAACCACAACGAACGCCACCAATGCCCCCAACCCAACTGCGCCCGCCTCCAAGATGGCGGTTTTCGCCACGGCGGCTTCTACACTCGCGGCAAGTTCGCTCGCCTCTTTCTGATGGTCATAGGTCTCTACAATCGTCTGCACCGTCTCGCCAACGCTATCAATCAATTCACGGCGGCGCGTGTCCTGTGCGCCATAAGTCTCGCCCACCAAATGATCTACATATTGCGCTTGTCGCCGTTGCAAATAGCTCATTACCTGATGCCACTCATGCAAATCCTTTTGCACCAGCCAATCGATCAATCGCTGCACCTGCGTCTCGATTTGTTCCGGCATATCTTCCAAAACTTCTCGCTCAAATTCAGCACGGATTTTATCGCCGTAGATTAGGCTCTTGATATTCGTCAGGCGCAAGGTGTTATCGAAGAAATCAATTCCGCGGTTTTCTAATCTATGCAGGATATTCTCCACTTCGGCAAGGCGTGGGGCTAATTCGCTCTTCAACTCGTTTTCGTAGGCAGCAATTGAAATTTCTAAGGCTTCTACCGTATCTTTATCTTCTTTGAAACGCTCTGCTTGGGATTGGATTGATTCGCTTGCTTGCGCGGTGAGCTTTTCTGCCACTCCAAGCGGATTGCCGAACTTGAGCCGCAACCGCGTGGTGTCGTCTAGCGTGGCGTTGATGTAGCTTTCGAGAGCATCCAAACGGCTGGATGCGCGTAGCTCTTGCGCTTTAACGGGATCCTGTTCTTCTTTGGCTCGTTGGGCTAATTTAGCGGAAACAGGGAAGAGGTCAGGGGCGTCTCCGAGAAGAGTCGTGGCGTGCTTAATGACAAAGTCGCACACTTCGTCCAACGAAGAGGCATCGTCAAGGATGTCGATTTTATTCAAAACAAAAATCACTTTTTTGCCCCACGTTAGAATTCGCTCAAGAAATTGTCTTTCGCTCTCTGTCATCGGTCTATCTGCGGAGGTGGCGAATAGGACGAGATCGCTGCGGGGGACGAATTCATCGGTGAGGCGTTCGTGCTGGCGGATGACGGCGTTGGTGCCGGGGGTATCGACAATGTTGAGTTCTTTGAGAATGGGCAAAGGGTAGGTGTAGATGGCGAAGCTCTCGTCGATGATTTCTTCTTTGGCTTCTTGCCCCCATTTGACGAGGGTAACGCGGGAGGTGGTAGGCGTTGCGCCTTCGAGGAGGGCTTTTTCACCCAAGAGGGCATTCAGCAGGGCAGATTTACCTGCATTGAATTCGCCCGCAACGACAATCAGGAAAAGCTCATCGAGTTGCAAGATGGCTTTTTGGAGGCTTTCAAGGGATTCTTTGGGAAGCTCAAGATTAGCGAGGGCGTGTTGAATTTCGGCGAGGCTTTCTTTTTCTTCTCGCAGGAATTGGGCTTGCTGGTCGGTGAGGATGGATTGGCGCATGGTGGCTCCTGAATTTATCCACGAAGTAACACGAAAAAAGACTTTGCAATTATACAGTGAAAAGGTATATAGAGTTAAGATATAATGGCGTTTATATATTCATCCATTGGCTGTTGCAGGGGATTTTATTTTGCCAACAAAGCCCCAAAAATATAGTCAACTCAGAAATAGGAGGCACTAAAAATGAGCGTTAAATATAATGTGATTGAGCGTAGAAAACCCGGTGACCCAGAAGCCCCGAGGAAGTATTACCCCTCCGCAGTTTCCAGCGGCAAGATTAATATGCGTACGGTGGCGAAACGGGCGGCTGAAATGTCCACTGTCAGTATGCCTGACACAGTGGCGGTGATTGAAGCGTTGTTAGCAATTATTCCTGATGAAATGGGACAAGGCAATATCGTGAAGTTGGGTGAATTTGGCTCTTTTTGGGTGAAGGTAAAAACCGAAGCAAGCGAAACTCCCGAAGAAGTAAGCTCTAGCAAGATCACGGGCGTTGTGCCACGCTTTACCCCCGGTAAAGAATTTAAGGCGCAACTTAAAC
>JAOZOM010000370.1:0-439 GCA_029933275.1 Anaerolineales bacterium
CCCGCATGGGGGGCGACGTTAATGTGGACAGTTTATCGTTCGCCATCTCTGGTTTCAATCCACGCCCCCGCATGGGGGGCGACATCTCGGTTTGTGTAGCTGCCAGTTTTCACCGTTGTTTCAATCCACGCCCCCGCATGGGGGGCGACGCTGTACATCAGCTCGTTCAATTCCAGCACCAGAGTTTCAATCCACGCCCCCGCATGGGGGGCGACGATATTAACTGGATCGCCTGATTTAGTTGTCTCGTGTTTCAATCCACGCCCCCGCATGGGGGGCGACGTTTGTTGCCGCGTTGGAAGATTTGCCAACGGAATTGTTTCAATCCACGCCCCCGCATGGGGGGCGACAAAAACAAGCGGTTACAAGCGAGATGGTATTGGATGTTTCAATCCACGCCCCCGCAGGGGGGGCGACGTAGCACCTTTGCGGTCTCTTT
>JAOZOM010000370.1:449-1722 GCA_029933275.1 Anaerolineales bacterium
ATGTTGCTCGCCCCGTTTTTGTTTCAATCCACGCCCCCGCATGGGGGGCGACAGCCATTGGGCAAAATTACCTGCTCCCGCAAAAAGGTTTCAATCCACGCCCCCGCATGGGGGGCGACCTCACTTCTTTAACTTATTGCTATGGTTGTATTTTTTATAGCTTTTTTGCGAAATATCCAAAGAATGATACTAACTTTCAAAAATAGTTACCTCCAAATTCATAAATGCTTTGCAAAACAAAGGCTTATCCTCACTGCGAACCTCCCCGGTAAATGACTGTTGCTTGGGGTTCGCTAAACGATGAGCGGGCCTTCAACATCTATCACCTCCTTTGCACCAACATGCTCGACGCGATGTTTCCAATTCGCGCCTAAAAAGTAAAATCTCAGACTGTCTTGCTCTTCATCAATAATTTTGATCAATTTTTGCCTCATGAGAGTCCATTGCGCCGGGTCCACAATACATTCAAATACCGAAAACTGGACCCGTTGGCCGTAATCCGTGCATACTTTAGCAATCCTTCGCAGCCGTCTGGTTCCTCCCTTGCTGGTAGTTGCAACATCGTAACTGACCAGAACCATCATAATTCACCTCCATAAAAAAGGTGGATATTCATCCAAATCACCACGCAGGTGCCGGCTTAATAACTGAGCCTGAACAAAAGCCAACATGCCGACAGGTATTTTTTCCTGCAAAAATGGATGTACTATTTCTTCCTGTTTCCTTTTCTGATAGGCGACCAGAAGAACTTTTCGGGTATCATCGTCCATCCGTACGGCCCCGGATTCCGTGATGGTAAAACCTTTCTTTTTAACCTGTCCCAAATTGATGAGCGACAGAGCAAGACGGTCGGCCAGCATTGAACGAAACTCTTCCATTAAATCCAGTGCCAACCCCAAACGTCCAGGACGATCACGATGCAGAAAACCAACCGCAGGGTCGAGACCAACGGTTTCCAATGCTGATCGGGTATCGTGGTACAGCAAAGAATAGATAAATGACAGCAGACAATTAACCCGGTCAAGGGGTGGTCGGCGATTGCGACCGGAGAAAATAAAATCTTTTTTTTGCGCAACAATCAAGTGATCGAATTGATCAAAATAATCTCGTGCCGTTCTACCCTCAATTCCACGAACAGTTTCCAGGTTGTCTTCGTTAAAAAGCCGGTTGATATAATGGGTAAATGACTGACAAATTCTATCCAGTCCAGGCTGATTAATTTTCTCACCATGATCACGTAAAGCACGATGAACAGTAACGCGCGAATTAGCCA
>JAOZOM010000371.1 GCA_029933275.1 Anaerolineales bacterium
TCTTCGCTTCTTCGCGGTGAAAAGCAAAGTTTTACTGAGTTTTCAGAAATAAAGGAGATTGGCATTTTTTGTCTAAAACGATATGAGAAAAATAGAGATTATTCAAGGCGGGATGGGGGTCGCTGTTTCGGATTGGAAATTAGCCCAATCGGTATCCAAAGAGGGGCAATTGGGTGTGATTTCGGGAACGGGCATTCATTTAATTATGATTGCTCGTCTTATGGAAGGTGACGTTGGCGGGCATGTGCGCCGTGCGCTGAGGCATTTTCCATTTCATGATCCCGTTCAATGGATTCTAAAAGAATACTATAGGGAAAACCCCGAAGAAGGTGCAACCTACAAACGCCCACCGATGTGGAACTTTCAGCCTTCCAAGAAACTCAACGAATTGACCGTTGTTGCCAATTTCGTTGAAACTTTTCTGGCTAAAGAAGGGCATAAAAACCCCGTTGGAATCAATTTGCTGGAAAAAGTACAAATGCCAACGATGGCATCGCTCTACGGAGCCATGCTCGCCGGAATTGACTATGTCATTATGGGCGCAGGGATTCCGCTTCAAATCCCCGGTATTCTCGATAAATTGGCGAATCACGAGAAAGTCAGTTATAAAATGGACGTAAAAGGAAGTACAAAGGGAGACAATTTCTTAATGGATTTTGACCCCACGTCTATTTTCTCGAATGCTCTTTCAAAGGTTCAAGGTTTACTACGTCCTAATTTTTTGCCTATTATCTCTTCGGTGGTTTTGGCGAAAACATTAATTCGTAGATCAACAGGCAAGGTGAATGGATTTGTTGTAGAAGGACATACCGCAGGCGGACATAACGCACCTCCGCGCGGAAAGATGCAATTGGACGAAAATGGCGAGCCGATTTTTGGCGAAAAAGATAGTCCCCGCCTTGATAAAATTAAAGAACTTGGGTTACCTTTTTGGTTAGCTGGCGGATACGATTCCCCCGAAAAGCTCAAAGAAGCACAAGATGCAGGCGCAGAAGGGGTGCAGATCGGGACAGCTTTCGCATTTTGTAACGAATCGGGTATGGTGGAAAATGAAAAACGTCATGTTATTCAAAAGGTTTTTGACGGGAGCGCCGAAGTTTTCACAGATCCGCGCGTCTCTCCCACCGGATACCCTTTTAAGGTGGTGCAACTCGAAGGCACGATGGCAGACCCCGCAGTTTATAAAGCGCGCCCACGCCTCTGCGATCTTGGTTTGCTTCGTGAAGCCTATAAAAAAGAAGATGGGAAACTCGGCTATCGTTGCGCCGCCGAGCCAAAAGAGCTATATCTATCAAAAGGCGGCAAAGCCGAAGACCTCGAAGGGCGCGGCTGTCTTTGTAATAGTCTTTGCGCGAGTGCGGGCTTCCCACAACATCGCAAAGGCGGCTATGTTGAGCAACCCCTCGTCAGCTCAGGTGAAGGTCTCCCTTCAATTCTGAAATTTTTCAAAACAGGGCAACATAGTTACACATCTAAAGACGTGCTTGATTATATGCTCAGCTAAACGCAAAAGTGCAACGCATCCGCTTTTGGATGCGTTGCACATTGAGATTTAATCCCCGATTTGCAATTATGCCCTTGTGGTACGCATCTGTTCTCCCTTCAGGGATGCTACGCGAAGATGCAGTACAGGTCTCGCGCATAATGATATAATTTTCCCAGCAAAAAAAAATCTTTCTCCGTAACATAAAAAAAGCCTTCTCCGT
>JAOZOM010000095.1 GCA_029933275.1 Anaerolineales bacterium
TAAGTTTTTCTTCGCGTTCTTCGCTTCTTCGCGGTGAAGAGCAAAGTTTTACTGAGTTTTTAGAAAAACAATCTAAAACCTCCCGATTTCGAATTTACCAAATGGATAATTCCGCCAGCCATTCCCTCGTCTCTTTTGGCGTGCCAAAACGTAAAACCGTCAAATGCTGATATTCAGGGAGTGCAAATAATGCGGGATATTCACGTTTACGCATCCAATAAGTCTTAAAGAGCCAATGAAAAAGCGATTCATCTGACCAGAGTTTGAGATGGGGTAAAAAAGGTTCGCGGTTGCCATTCCAAATCTCTTCTTGGGTGATGGCACGCCGTAGAGTCCGCTTGAGAAGCCGCCAAAAATTAACGCGAATCGGATAATCTAACCAAATAATGATTTCGGCACGCGCCCAGTATAAATCACGGACGACGCGGTAGTTCCCATCCACCGCCCAAGTATCTGCCGCCACCACCGCGCGGACTCGTTCTCGCATTACCTCGGTTGATGCCTCCTGCCAGCCGGGATCCCAGTGAAGCGCATCTAATTCGATATGCGGAATACCGAGTTTTTGCTCTACATCCGCCCCCAGCGTGGATTTACCGGAGCCGGTCGTGCCGATAATGGCGATGCGTTTGTAGGGGAATTTTTTCATGCGGGCAGTATAGCAGAAAAAAGATATTGCTCGTGTATAATATCGTCATCAAACTTTGAAAAAGAGAAAAAATGACCATCCGAATCCTAGCCATAGAAAGTTCCTGCGATGAAACCGCCGCCGCCGTTCTTGAAGATGGGCGCGCCCTCCTCGCCTCTACTGTTGCCTCGCAAATGGAAATGCACGCCCGTTTTGGCGGTGTTTTCCCCGAAGTTGCCTCGCGCCAGCATGTTTTGAGCATTATGCCCGTGATTGAAGAAACTTTAGCGGATGCCCATCTCACTTTATTAGATGTGGACGCTATCGCCGTGACACGCGGACCTGGTTTGGCTGGCTCGTTGATAGTCGGCATGAACGCGGCAAAAGGCTTGGTTCTCGGCAGTGAGCGTCCGCTCGTGGGCGTTAATCACCTCGAGGGACATCTTTACTCGGCATGGGTGCATGATGCTAAAGATGAGCCGCCCCCGGAACCGCAATTCCCCCTCATGGCACTCCTCGTCTCAGGCGGCCATTCCGAACTTAACCTGATGACCGATCACCTCACCTATCAGCGTCTCGGCGGCACGCTAGATGATGCCGCGGGCGAAGCCTTCGACAAAGTTGCCCGCATGTTGGGGTTAGCCTACCCCGGCGGACCCAATATCCAAAAAGCGGCAATGGATGGCGACCCGACCGCGTTCAATTTTCCGCGCGCGTGGCTCGGCAAAAGTTATGATTTCTCCTTTAGTGGATTAAAAACCGCTGTTTTGCGTGAAGTCCAAAAGTTGAAGCAAAAAGGCGATTTGCCAGTCGCGGACTTAGCCGCCAGCTTCCAAGCCGCGGTGGTAGATGTGGTTTTTACAAAAACGATTAAAGCCGCACGAGAATATGGCGCAAAAGAGATTTTGGTCGCAGGCGGCGTTTCAGCGAATCAATCTTTGCGAGAAACTTTCTTGGCACAAGATGAATTCCCCGTTAATATCCCCAAACTTTCACTTTGCACCGACAACGCCGCGATGATCGCCGCGGCAGGCTATCGGCGTTTTGTGGCGGGGCAACGTGATGAGCTAGATTTAGATATTTTACCCACTTGGCGGCTTTCGTAAAAAAGCTTAACTGCTAAGACGCGAAGAACGTCAAGTTTTAAAGTTTTTCTTGGCGGCTTGATGGTTTAAAAAATATGCCCAACTCAAAACACTTTTCTCGACGAGATTTTCTAAAACTCAGCGGCACAACTTTTGCCGCGGGAATATTGGGGATATACGCGCCGCGCGTTTTGGCGGCGGGAGGCGAAAATGCCGATTTTCAGGTTTTTAAGCATGGGAGACGTGACCAAGCCAAAATCGCGTTGAGTTACGACGATGGTTATTTGGTGAAGAAACTGCAATCATTGGAAATCATGCTGCGAGAGCATCCGGATGTCAAAGTCACATTTTTCCCCACAGGCGAAGCCTTATTAAGAACGAACGATAAAGATGCTGGAATTTGGCAACGTTTTCTCGAGGGCGGGCATGAAATTGGCAGCCATACCTTCGACCACGCTAACCCCGGAATGCGTTCTACGCAAAATTTGCTTGCAGATTATGCAAAATGGCTTGCCGCGTTGTATCAAGTGACAGAAAGCCGCCCCCCTGTCCGATTTGCGAGACCGCCTTTTGGCAATTTAAGCCCCTCTTATCAGAAGATGTGTGTAGAGCGCGGGCTGGTCGCGGCGATGTGGTCGGCGAGTTGGGGCGGGGAATTGGCTCTGACGATGAAAAATATCGAAGCAGTCGAAAATGGGGATGTGGTTCTACTGCATATTAGCTCGCAAGATGTAAATACGAATACGCCTTTTATTCTTTCTTTTTTGAAAGAACGCGGTCTTCGCTCAGTGACGATGTCGGAGCTATATTTTGCCTCTTTGAAGGAGAAAATGGGTGCGGGGAGTTGTGAGACAATTTCCTACGCCGGACAGAATTGCCCTGAGTGAGATTTTTCTCATTTGACTTTCAATCTTATTTATGCCATACTTTCTTCATGCAGGGCAACCTGCCTTCAAGTTGCTATCCTTTTAGATGAGGAGGTGGTGCTTATGAACGATAGTAGTAGATTTAGTGCGATGGCATCCCTCCTCGATCTTCGATAGGGTTGCCATCGCACGCAACAGAAAAGCCGTCCAGAAATGGGCGGCTTTTTTCTTTAGTGACGGCTGGCGGAGGGAAAAATTACTTCTCATCTCCAAAACAGATTCCCAAATCTCGCGCGGTACGGACAGCGTCTCCGTTTATATTAACGCGTTTTGGGGTGGCTAAGGCTTCCTCGAGGGGAATATCGACCACCTCCCCATATTGGAGGGCGACCATGCGCCCAAATCCGCCTTTCGCGGCGAGACGTGTCGCAGCGGCTCCATAGCGCGTCGCCAGCCAGCGGTCAAAGGGTGTTGGCGATCCGCCGCGCTGGATATGCCCCAACACGGTGACGCGCGTCTCCTGCTCAGTATTTTCTTCTATATACTGTCCAACCTGATAGCCAATCCCGCCCAGACGCGGGACGTAAACCTCGTTCCCCGCGCGTGAGAAAACCTGCTTACCTTCGAGAGGCTTTGCCCCTTCGGAAACAGCTAGAATGCTAAAATGCCGCCCGTTTTCAACGCGTCGCATAATTTTCCCAACAACAGCTTTATAGTGAAAAGGAATTTCGGGGATGAGAATCACATCCGCACCGCCAGCCACGCCTGCATGAAGAGAAATGAAGCCCGCGTCTCGTCCCATCAGTTCGAGAACCATCACGCGATGATGCGATTCTGCGGTGGTATGCAATTTGTCGATGGCTTCAGTCGCTGTACACAACGCGGTATCAAAGCCGAAGGTCACTTCTGTCCCGTTTACGTCATTATCAATCGTTTTCGGTACCCCGATTACGGGAACGCCTTTCTCAAATAGTTCTTGCGAGATTTTTAGTGTTCCATCACCGCCAATGACAATGAGCGCATCCAAATTTTCTTTTTCGATTGCGGCAACCACTTCATCGGATGTATCTTCGATGACCCTTTTCCCGTCACGGATGACTTCGCGCGCAAAGGGGTTGCCACGATTAGCCGTACCTAAAATTGTGCCACCGCGCGGCAAAATGCCACGTACTTCTTCTCGTCTCAGAGGCATTTCCCCTTCGGGGTTGAGAAAACCATCGAAACCATCCCGAAAACCGACTACTTCGCAATCGTAGCTACGGATAGCGGTTTTGACAACCGCGCGGATAACCGCATTTAGCCCGGGGGCATCGCCGCCGCCAGTGAGTACACCTATTTTTTTCATGGAAACTCCTTTGATACAGCTTTGAATTAAGAGTAAAAGGGTTGCCGACAACTACTCGTATGGATATTTTACTCGTTTAATGCTTGTGCGGTAGTGTTCATTTGAGCCAAAATAGCGGCAACAGACCCCGCCTGCACATCGAAACGGAAAAGATATTCAAAACCATCGCCCAAGACATAGCGGACCTGATGCCACGAGGCAATTTTTGGTTGGATTTCTACCCGTGGAATCAAATCAACAGCTTCTGACCAATGTGGATTATCTTTCTCATAAGCGGATAGCTCATCCAACGAGGAAATGCGGATGGGGAAGAGGGCGGTACTTTTCGTGAATTCGGCTTGGTTTTCGGGCGTGAGCATCCATTTAATAAAGAGCCACGATGCGAGAATCTCGGCTTCATCATTTTCTTCTAAAATCGCGTAGGATGTCCCGTAAGCAAAAACACTATTTTGCATCGTTCCCGGGTAGGGGAGAATTGTCCACTCGTCGCGGTTTTTTGCGGAGGCAAAACGCCGCGATATATCGGAAAACTCTTCCATATTTGCCGAAATAAAGAGGGCTGAGCGATTGGCAAATTGTTCGTAGGGCGTATCCGCGGTGGAGAGCCAGATGCAGCTCTGGTCGTAGAGTTTTTTTAGATTTTTGAGTGCATCTATATTTTGATTACTAATAAATTGATAATCGCCGTTCTTATCTAGCGGAGAGCCATCAAAACCGCGCATCCATGCAAGAACGGTGTTGGGGTCGTCGTCTATAATCCAGCCGCCTTTGCCATCGTTCTGCAGGTCATCATCGGCGCGTTTGGCTTGATTAGCGGCACAGCTTTGTTCTTTAAATTCTTCAAAAGTTCGGGGCGGGGTGGTGAAGCCAAGTTCTTTCCCCCAAGTTTGATTGTAGAGAAGAAAACGCGCTGTTCGTTGAGCGGGGAGGGCAATCTGATTTTCATCGCGTTGGTCTTGCTCGAGGAAGATTTCGGGGAAATCAGTCGCTTCGGCGGTGGTGAAGCCCCAGATGGGATCGACGATGTAGGGGGAGAGGGATTTAACGGAACCAAGTTCATTCCAAAGGGATATCTGATCAACGAGAGCAACTACAATTTGAGGGCGATCCCCAGATTCCAATGAGTCGGAAACCGCGTTGAAGAGCAGATTATAGTTTCCTTGTGAGGTCGCACTAACTTTAATCCCCCATGGGTTTTCTTTATTAAATTCGGCAACTTGGCTATCAAAAAGGGAGGCGGTTGCGCCGTACCACGCATGCCAAACTTCGATTTCGATGCCTTTTAGATCGGTTTCATCTACATCGAGGGTGCTGAGAGGAATTGGCGTGGCGGTAGGTGGGGATTTGGTCACTGTGGCAGGGAGAGGCGTTGCGGTATGCGAGATGGGGGTAGGCTGACAAGCAGTGAGGAGGAAAATCACCAATAAAAAGAGGTGAGATTTAACCATAGATCACCAAAGGAACGGGAATAAAGACAAGAATAAAAACGATGAGAGCCAAGACTGCCATTTTGCGGCGGGCGGGGTCGAGTTCGGTGATTTGGTCGAGGGGTTCGGCGTGTTTACGTCCGAGAAAATAGAGCATGACAGCCCAAAGCCACCAACCTTCCCACACAAAGCCGAGTACGATTAAGATGACGAAAATGGGAGGGGCAATCTTACTCGCTTTTTTGCCAAAAACCGCGTAGAGGATATGTCCGCCATCAAGAGTTCCTATCGGGATCATATTTAACGAGGTGACAAGAAGACCTGCCCAGCCCGCCCAAGCGATATTATGCACCTGTACATCTAACGCACCGAGAGGGGAGGGGGTGGAGGTAAAAAAGTAACGCACCCAATAGAAAAATGGCGCAACCCCATGATAACTAACCGGTTCGGGGAGGAGTTTGCCAAAAACAGCGTATTTTGAGAGCAGATAAAGAATGGAATTGCCTTCGAGCATTCCTGTTCCGCCGAGCGGAGCGAGTTTGGAGAGAGAAAGTCCGTAGAGCAAAACAGGAATAGCAACTACCAGCCCTGCAAGAGGTCCTGCCAGACCGATATCGAAGAGGATACGTTTGTTTTTCGGGCGTTCTTTCATTTGGATAAATGCGCCCAAAGTGCCTAAAATGCTAAAAGGATAGGGGAGGGGCAGAAAGAAGGGCAAACTGAGATTGGTTTTATGATGTCGCCCCATCAGGTAATGCCCGAATTCGTGGGCGAGAAGGATGCTGAGAAGGCTGAGAGCAAAGGGAAATCCGCGCCAAATGTGGAGGAGCGCGTCTTGGAGCAATATGAATAAACCAGTGCTTTCGGGGAGAGTAGATTCGAAAACTGCACCAGTGAAAAGAACACTGAGCAGAGTGGCAATGAAAAAATACAGGTTTTTTGACGCGCCAGATGCTTTTTTCGATGTTGTTTTATGAACGATGATGACAGTTTGCTCTCCCTCTTCGATTTGAAAGAGAGGCATCAGGTTGTAGGGGGCAAGATTTTCTGCGAGTTGGTCATACGCGATAGCAGAATCATCTCCTAGTAGATGACCGTGATAGCGGGTGATAAATCCGCGTTTCGTATCGCCGAGTGTGATGCTGTCAATGCGGAAAATTCGGGCTACAAAATTGTTGAGGATTTCGGTTTCAGGCATATTGGATTTAAGGTTTAAATTTGGCTAGTTTGAAAGTTGGGGAGATGAGTGAAAAAGAGAGAAACGCAAAACGTAAAACTTTTGTTTCACATTTCACGTTTCAAAAATAGGCGGGAGTGCATGGGAGTCGAACCCACCACGGCTCGCAACGCGACCC
>JAOZOM010000372.1 GCA_029933275.1 Anaerolineales bacterium
ACCCTGCAATTTGAATCTGAGAATTGCGGGCAAGATAATATCCTCTGTCAAGCAGGGTAAATCTTAAGGCAGGACGGATGAAATCGTGCGCCATCAGCAATTCCCGCCGCGAAGAAGACAATTTGCATTTGTTTTTTCGTCAATTCAATTACATCAATAACTTTTTTTGCAGATTCCATCGCCGCCTTTAAAAAGGGATTTGTCATCCCGCCCAGCGTTGCCCCCAGCGCAATGGATTTGGCAATATCCACGCCGTTTTTTAAACCGCCGCTGGCGAAGATAGTCATATCGGGGGCAACCTTCTTCACATTTAGGATCGAATCGGCGGTGTTGATGCCCCAATCTATGAATGGCTCGGCAAGTTGACGCGTAAATTCATTCGGGGCGCGGTGCATCTCAACTTGTGACCAGCTTGTGCCGCCTGCACCGGCTACGTCTATTGCGTCCACGCCGCAGTCGGCTAAAACCCGCGCACTTCGCTCTGAGATGCCCCAGCCGACTTCTTTAATAATCAGCGGCACTTCTAATTTATTACTTATTTCTTCTATCTTTTTTGCCAAACCGGCAAAGTTAGTATCTCCGCCAACTTGGAGAGCTTCTTGGAGGGGGTTGAGATGCAATATCAGCGCATCGGCGGAAATCATTTCAACCGCGCGCTGACATTCATCTAAGCCGTAGTTATAATTGAGCTGGACTGCGCCAAGGTTGGCAAAAAGCAAAATGTTGGGAGCCACATCGCGGCAGATTTTGAAGCTGGGAATTTGTGCAGCGTCTTCAAGCGCGGCGCGCTGAGAGCCGACTCCCATTGCGATGCCGGTTTCTTGTGCGGCTTGGGCAAGTCTCCTGTTTATCGTGGTGGCTTGTTCTGTCCCGCCAGTCATGGAGGAGATTAAGATGGGGGCAGATAATTGTTTACCGAAGAGTGGCAAGCCCAAATTCACGTCCGAGAGCGCAATTTCTGGCAGAGCTTCGTGCGTGAAGCGGTATCGCTCTAGTCCCGTTGTTATGCCAGAGTGGATATCCTCCTCCAAATTAATCCGAATATGATCCGATTTTCGTTCGTTAATTGGCGCAACTTTTGTCATTTGCTTGTGTTCCTCTTTGTGAAATCTGCTGGTACAATTGCTGGCAAAACTAACCCTATTGGAGGCTAAAATGGCTGATACTTTCAGCGAAATCAAAGAAATTATTGTGGATTTGCTTGGTGCGGACGAGGATAAAGTGACGCTCGAGGCGAGTTTCCGTGACGATCTTGAAGCCGATTCTCTCGATTTGGTCGAACTGATTATGGCGTTTGAAGATAAATTTGGTGCCGATATTTCGGACGAAGATGCCCAGTTGATTACTACGGTTGGCGAGGCTGTCAAGTACGTCGAATCGCACTAGATTATACCGCTCTAAATAAAAAGAAGCCGCTCTTTTGTAGATGGCTTCTTTTTGTTTAATTGCGGATGAAGTGCCGCGGCGCACTTATATTGAGTTTGTTTCCATTTAATGAGCTTGGGTGGGTCTCAAACTCTTGACTATTTTAATTTTGCGAAGCAAAAAACTTGACCCTGATATACCCCTGTGGTAAACTATCGCTCGTTAGTTGGTCCCGTGGTGTAGCGGTTCAACATGCGGCCCTGTCAAGGCCGAGATCGCGGGTTCAAATCCCGTCGGGACCGCCAATGGTAAAATTCTCTACTCCCTTTATAGGGAA
>JAOZOM010000373.1 GCA_029933275.1 Anaerolineales bacterium
TCGTTATACAAAAACGAGCGGATTGCGTTCATAATCGTTTTTCGGTTGTCCAACCCGCCGTCAATCATTTCCATTACCTTTTTCTGAACGAGGGGAACTAGTTCCTCGGCATCTTCGGGGGAGACAAAGCCACGCGTGATAATTTCAGGCTCGTGCATTAGTTTTCCCGTAAATTTATCGATATTCAAATCAACGAGGAAAATGCCGCTTTGGGAGAGGCGTTCACGCTCACGCATTACGCCGTGATCTACATCGCCGATGCTGTTGCCGTCAACGAAAACGTAGCCGCCGGGAATGCGCTCTCCGATGGTCAATTTGCCATCTGCGAGTTCGATAATTTGTCCATTTTCTACGATTTGGATATTTTCCGCGGGGATGCCCATCTCTTCCGCGGTCATCGCGTGACGTTTGAGCATGTGTAATTCACCGTGCATGGGGATAAAATTCTTCGGGCGGACTAAATTGAGCAATAATTTCTGCTCTTCTCGGCTGGCATGTCCCGAAACGTGAATCGGGAGAATGGTATCGTCAATTACCGTTGCACCACGCCGCAAGAGACTGTTAATCGTTTTATTGACCGATTCTTCATTCCCAGGGATGGGATGCGAAGAAAGCACAATCGTGTCGTCATCTTTTAAGCCAAAATGCCGATTGGTGCCGGTGGCTAATCTGCCCATAATGGAAGAGGGTTCGCCTTGAGAACCGGTTCCCATCAAAACAATATCTTTTCCCTTCATCCCCAGAGCTTGATCGAGACTGACCAAAGTGTTCACTGGAATATCCAAATAGCCCAGTTCGATTGCCATTTTGGAGTTATCCACCATGCTCATTCCCACAAAGGCGATTTTGCGCCCGTGTTTAACCGCCGCGTCTGCAACTTGTTGCATCCGTGAGACTTGGGAGGCGAAAGAGGCAACGATGATTCGGGCAGGGGCATTCTCAAAAACGGTATCCAGCGCGGGTCCAATTACCATCTCGGAGGGAGTCCAGCCGGGGCGTGTAGAATTGGTCGAATCGGCGAGAAGCAAGTCCACACCTCGCTGCGAAAATTCTGCTAACTTCGCATAGTCGGTGGGCCATCCATCCACAGGCGTATGATCAAATTTATAGTCGCTGACGTGAACAACCAATCCAGCCGGAGAAGTAATCCCCAAACCGATGCTATCGGGAATGGAATGGCAAACGTGGAAGAATTCTGCCGTAAAGGGACCGATATTGACGGTATCACCAGCTTGCACGGTGATGAACTCACCCTGCCCCGCCATTTTATTCCGTTTCATTTTGACTTCTGCCAAGCCCATTGTGAGAGCGGTGCCATAAACAGGTGCAGAAACTTGTTGCAAAATATGCGAAATCGCACCAACGTGATCTTCGTGTCCGTGCGTGATGATGATGCCGCGCACGAGATGCTCTTTTCCGCTCAAATAATCCGCGAAATCGGGGATGATGTAATCGACCCCCAACATATCATTTTCGGGGAACATGATGCCCACATCCACGATGAGAATATTCTCACCGTATTCGTACGCCATCATATTTTTTCCGACTTCCCCTAAGCCACCAAGTGGCACAATTTTTAGTTTTTTACTCATTTTTTCCTCTTAAATAGTTGAATAACCGCCATCGGCGGATTGAAGTTGAATATATAAAAAGAACCCACGGAATCTTTCTACCGAGGGTTTCTTACAGACTTTC
>JAOZOM010000374.1 GCA_029933275.1 Anaerolineales bacterium
CAGGCGTTTACGTCGAGAATCGTCCGATGGTCGCATCCCTCTTTAGAGCCATCCCGGAAGAGAAATTTGGCGAGATCAAGAATCTCTTCCTCAACATCCGAGACGAGATGGGCGTTCCGCTCGAAATCATCAACGATGGAGACGTGACCGCGCTGGCGGGTGCGATGTCGCTCGAAGATACAGGCATTTTGGGGATTGCGATGGGGTCGAGTGAAGCCGTTGGCTATGTAAATTCCGAAGGGCGGATTATGGGCTGGCTAAACGAGCTGGCTTTTGCCCCCGTAGATTACGCGCCCGATGCCCCAATCGAAGAATGGTCTGGCGATATGGGTTGCGGGGCATCATATTTCTCGCAACAATGCGTTTTTCGTCTCGCTCCTGCGGCGGGAATTGAAATCCCCGAAGACATTGCTACCGATGCAGGAAAACTCAAATTTGTGCAAGAGAAATTAGAAGCCGGACATGAAGGCGCAATCAAAATTTGGCAAAGCATTGGCGTTTATTTGGGTTACACCCTTGCCCACTATGCCGATTTTTACGACCTAAAACACGTCCTAATTCTGGGACGCTGCACATCAGGCAGCGGCGGCGATTTGATTATCGAAGGCGCGCAAAAAGTATTGAAAAATGAGTTTCCTGAATTGAATTTCCATATCCAATTGCCCGATGAAAAGAGTAGAAGAGTTGGTCAATCTATCGCCGCGGCGAGTTTGCCCGCGTTGAGCTAAAGGATTTTTGAACACGGATTACACGGAGAACACGGAGAAAAACCTTTTTGTTTTTTTCCGTAACTCTAAAGCCCTTTTCCGTGAAATCCGAAAAATCCGTGTACAAAAAAAGAAAACGAAATGAAATTTAACCAAAACACAGCCGAAGTTTTTATCCCCGATGATATTCCCCTCGAAGATGCGCTTGCTCGCAGCACGCATCTTTGCATCGCCGCCCATCAAGACGATATTGAAATTATGGCGGCATCTCCGATTTTGGAATGTTTCCAAAGCGAAGAAAAATGGTTTACAGGCGTAGTCGTCACCGATGGACGCGGCTCGGCACGCAACGGCATTTACGAAAAATATACTGACGAAGAAATGCGTTTAGTGCGTTTCAAGGAACAAAAAAAAGCCGCAATTCTTGGCGAATACTCCGCTCAAATTATGTTGGATTATCCCAGTAGTGCGGTAAAAGATGGCAAAAATGAGATGACAGTAGAAGATATTATTGCCATTTTACGGGCGACAAATCCGAGCGTGGTTTATACACATAATTTGGCAGATAAACACGCTACTCATGTTGGCGTTGCTCTAAAAGTTATTAAAGCGCTTCGTGAATTAAACAGACCTGACAGGTTTACTAAACCTGTCAGGTCTCACCCTAAGTTATACGGCTGCGAAGTCTGGCGAGACCTAGATTGGATGCGAGACAGCGAAAAAATTGTTTTAGATACCTCAAAGCGAAACAACCTACAAGCCGCGTTATTGGGCGTTTTCGACTCTCAAATCAGCGGCGGAAAACGCTACGATTTAGCTTCGATGGGCAGGCGTTTAGCCAACGCCACCTATTTCGCTTCACACGATGTTGATGATGCAACAGGATTAAGTTACGCAATGGACTTAACGCCATTGGTTGAAAATCCAGATTTGGATATTCAAGAATATGTTAACGGTTTTATCAATCGCTTTTCTGATGATGTAGGAA
>JAOZOM010000375.1 GCA_029933275.1 Anaerolineales bacterium
GCTGGATGATAATGGCATTTCAAATGATGCCGAAACTCGCCTTCGCATTGCTGAAAAAATCATCAATCGGGCTGAGCAAATGGGTATTCCTTCAAGTGAAATAGTCGTTGACCCGCTTGTGATGTCTGTAGGGGCAGATACCAGCGCATCTGTGGTGACTTGCCAAACCATCAGCCTGATTCGTGAAAAGCTGGGCGTCAATATGACAATGGGCGCTTCCAATATCTCCTTTGGGATGCCAGAACGGCATACCCTCAATCAGGTTTTTCTGGCTCTTGCCATCAATGCTGGTGCCTCCTGTCTTATTACTGATCCCGCACGCTTGGGAACGACCATTCGAGCAAGCGAGCTTTTATTAGGCAGAGATGATTATGGGCAAAATTACATCACCTTTTATCGAAACCTTGAAAAGGCAAAGAAAAAGTAAATGCCAATTCTTGATCGTTGGGACTTAAAAATATCAGTTGATGATATTCTACGAGCGCAGGGGGGCGACCCTTTAGCCATTCGCGCTCGCAGACCTTTTTTTGTGGACGTGGCGGAAAAAGCATTAGAAGAAGGGCTTCCTTTATTGCATCCAGTTGTTTATTATCGGCGTCTCAATGTTGAAAAAGTATCCCACGAACGTCTTTATCTCTCTGGTGGAGGGAAACTAAAGGGTCTGCTGGTTTGGGAGCACCTAGCCTCTGCATCAGATGTGATTGTTGCTGTTGCAACCGTTGGTACTGAGTTAGAAGAGCGCGCGGCGTCTGAAATGCAAGCTAATTTACTCTACGGCTTAACATTAGATGCTGTTGGCTCTGCCGCAGTCGAAAGATTAGGAAATATGATTTGCGCCTATTTTGACAAATTTGCAAAGCCAGAAAATTTGCAAACATCAATGCCCATCAATCCCGGCATGTTGGGGTGGTCTCTGCAAGAAGGGCAAAATCAAATATTTAGCCTTTTGGATGCAAAGGAAATCGACATCCAACTACATCCATCGGGCATCATGTCCCCACGTAAATCGCTTTCTATGCTAATCGGCTTGGGCGCAAATCTCTCAGATGATGGCGAACCCTGCGATTATTGCGCCATGAAAGAACGTTGCAGACATAGACCTGGAAATTCCTAATGAGCAAAGTTACCATTATCTATGGCGAAGAGAAGAAAAGCGTTGAAGCAAAAGATGGAAAAATTCTTGGCGATGTGATTGCCTCTTTAGATTTGACCATCGAACAGCCCTGTGCGGGGCGCGGAACCTGCGGAAAATGCAAAGTTTTAGTAGAAAAAGGGGGGAGTATTCCTGATGAGATTGAAGAGACTTATCTAACAAAAGGGGAATTGGCGGTAGGCACGCGCTTGGCTTGTCGCGCCAGGATTGATGGGGATACGCAAGCTGTACTCTCTCCGATTATTGTCTATTCAAATAAAAATTTCAAAGCCAGCAATCGGCACAAACGTGACCGAGACGTGCCACTGGGCGTAGGCATTGACTTGGGGTCAACAACGGTGGCTGCCTACCTGACCATGCTCGATGATGGGGAAGTCGTCGCGGGGGGCGCGTCCCTGAATCAGCAACGCGTTTATGGCGCGGATATTATTTCCCGGCTATCTGCCGCTAAAGGGGACCAAGCTCACAGTCAGCGTTTGCGCCGTCTGGCAGTTTCATCCATTAATCAGGCAATTGATTCTCTCAAATTATCCAAAAA
>JAOZOM010000096.1 GCA_029933275.1 Anaerolineales bacterium
TTGTTTCAACTTCTTACCCCCGCGCGCACCCCTTTGTGATGGATCACGGCAAAGGTAGCGAAATTTGGGATGTGGATGGCAATCGTTTTCTCGATTTTGCCGCCGGCATCGCCGTTGCTTCTACAGGACACGCTCACCCGCGCGTCGTCAAAGCTATTCAAGCGCAGGCAGAAAAGTTTTTGCATATTTCTTCGGATTTTTATCACGAAGAATGGATTAAGTTGAGCGAAAAGCTAAATGCGATTGCTCCCTTTGAAGAGGAAGCGCGCGTGTTTATGACCAACTCAGGGACTGAATCTGTGGAAGCGGCAATCAAACTTGCGCGATACCACACCGGACGCTCCGGCTTTATCGGTTTTCTCGGCGGTTTTCACGGACGGACAATGGGTTCGCTCGCTTTTACCGCCAGCAAACCAAAATATAAACGCGGCTTTGGTCCGCTAATGGACGGTGTTGTGCATGTACCTTTCCCCGATCCTTATCGCCCGCTTTTGGTGCAAGCGGAGGGAGAAGATTACGGCGAGACGGTTGTCCGCTATATCGAAGAGCAGATTATGCAAAAAGTGATGCCTGCTGAAGAAATAGCCGGTATCCTCGTTGAGCCGATTCAAGGCGAGGGCGGCTATGTTGTTCCCCCTGCCGGATTCTTCCCCGCACTACGGAAGATTTGTGATAAATACGGCATTTTGCTGATAGCAGACGAAGTCCAAGCCGGGATGGGGCGTACCGGCAAATGGTGGTCTATTGAGAATTTCGGCGTTGAGCCGGATATTATCACCTCCGCGAAGGGGCTCGCCTCCGGTGTGCCGCTCGGTGCAATGATTGCCCGCAAATCGGTGATGACCTGGCCCCCCGGTACGCATGGAAACACCTACGGCGGGAATCCCCTTGCCTGCGCAGCAGCAAACGCGACGATTGACTTGATTCAAGAAGGCTTTATGGCAAATGCGGCAGAAGTTGGTACTTATACCCTCGATGCTTTAGCCGAAATCGCGGCGCGACACCCCAGCATTGGCGATGTACGCGGCATCGGGCTGATGATTGGAATTGATTTTGTCAAAGACAAAGCCACTCACGAGAAAAACGGGGCTTTACGCGACCGCGTCAGCAACCTCGCCTTTGAGCGTGGCTTAATCACTTTAGGCTGTGGTGATAGTGTTATTCGCGTTTCCCCGCCTTTGAATATCACCAAAGCCGAAATTGATGAGGGCTTGAAGATATTTGAAGAGGCAGTTACGGAGGCAGAGAAAGAATAGTTTATCCGCAGATTACGAAGATTGAACAGATTTTTAAGGTTTGTAGATGACGCAAAGCGTCATCTACAAACCTTTTTTGTATGAGTTAAGGGGAAACAATGAGTATGAAAATAAGACGTTAGCTTTGGTTTCTGCAAAGAAGAGGGAAAGGTTGCTTGGGGTAAAAAATAGGGGAGATATGATGGGATTCGTGGAAGTTAAGAAAAAACGCCCCCTCAAGGAAAGAAATTATCCTTTCACCAATTACGGCGATGAACACGTAGAATTCGTATTGCGGGACTACTGAAAATATCCCAATGCCAGCCGGAGACGCTCTTCCACTTCTTTGGGGGCATCTTTGGGAATAGATTGAATGGCAGTTTGGGCTTCGACTACGCTGTAGCCCAGTGCGGTTAACGCGGCGAGGACTTCGCCATCGGTATCGGACATGGCGGCGACTTCTTCGAGGGCATTAAGGGGTTTGAGTTTGTCTTGTAGGGAGAGGACGATCCGCTGGGCGGTTTTTTTGCCCACGCCGGGGACGCGGTTAAGGAGATCAAATTCTTCGTTGAAAACAGCTCGTTTAATGGTATCCAGTGAAAGCGAGGAGAGAATCGCCAGTGCTAATTTGGGTCCGACACGGTTCACGCTGAGAAGAAGCGCGTAGAGGTCGCGATCCGCCTGAGTTTCAAATCCATAAAGAGACATGGCATCTTCTCGGACGATAAAGTGGGTATAAAGAAAAATGCTTTCACCAACATTCATCTGCTCGCGCAACGTGGTGGGGACGTGGATGCGTAGCCCAACGCCGCCAACTTCGATGATGAGGGCGTTTTCTTCAATTTGGGTGATTTCACCGCGTAGGGTTGCAATCATAGTTTAGTACCGATTGGTGTGGATATGCGTGATGGCGACCGCGAGAGCATCCGCGGCATCATCGGGGCGAGGGATGCTGTCAAGTTCGAGGAGCATCCGTACCATTTCTTGGACTTGGCGTTTCCCCGCTGACCCGTAGCCTGCTACCGCTAATTTGATTTCGTTTGGTGTGTACTCGGCTGGATCCATCCCCGCTTGAGCGAGTGCGAGCATGACTACGCCGCGTGCCTGCCCAACCGCGATGGCGGTGGTGACGTTGCGTTGAAAAAACAACTTCTCCACCGCACAGCGTTCGGGGCGATGGAGAAGGATAAGTTCGTTAAGTTGCTCGTAAATGGAAACGAGACGTTCGTGGGCAGGTGTTTTTGCGGGCGTTAAGATAACGCCATACGCAATGGTTTCGAGGCTATCATCTTCGCGTTGACGAATAAATCCATAGCCAGTGGTTGCGGTGCCTGGGTCAATGCCTAGAACGATGCTCATTTATGCGGCGTTGTTCTTTATTCTGCTTCGAGGGCTGCGATGACCTCATCGGAGATGCTCATATTATGATAGATATTTTGGACATCATCCAATTCTTCGAGTCTTTCGACAACGCGGAGAACTTGGAGGGTGTCTTCTACGTTTAAGTCCATTTCTTGTTTCGGTTCCATGCGCAGACCAGCATCTTCTGGAGTAATATCTGCGGCACGGAGGGCATCACCAATCTCTTTATAGCTCGTGACGGGTCCAACGATTTCGATCATCCCGTTTTCGTTTGAGACATCATCTGCCCCAGCTTCAATCGCGAGTTCAAAAGCAGAATCAAAATCCATTTTTTCTTCGGAGAAAGCAAAAAAGGCGATCCGCTCAAATTGCCAAGCAACCGAGCCATTCGCGCCGAGGCTTCCGCCGTATTTATCTAAACCGTGACGGATTTCTGCTACCGTGCGGTTTTTATTCTCGGTCATACACTCCATCATGACGGCGACACCTTTTGGCGCGTAGCCTTCATAGGTGACTTCTTCAAAAACGACTCCGTCTTTATCTTCACCTGTGCCGCGCTTGATTGAGCGGGCGATATTATCTTTGGGCATATTCCCGGCTCGAGCTTTTTCTATCGCCAAGCGCAAGCGGAAGTTACTATCGGGATCACCGCCGCCCTCACGCGCTGACATTGTTATCTCGCGACTAAGACGGGTGAACGCCGCACCGCGTTTTGCGTCGGCTACACCTTTTTTACGTTTAATGGTTGACCATTTTGAATGTCCTGACATTATTTCTCCTTCGCTACACCATCCAGTTAAAACGGGGTGTGTTTTTATTGGGGTTTACCTATTATAACGGCAAGTTGGGAAATCGGTAAATCGGGAATTCTTTTTCACATCCCCTTCTCCCAAAGTATAACGCGGTTGCGTCCGGCTTCTTTTGCTTGGTAGAGGGCTTTATCGGCGCGGAGAAGTAATTCGTCAAGGGGGAGGTTTTCGTCGCCAAGACTGGCTACGCCGAAGCTAATGGTTAGAGAAATGGAAGCAAGCCCAATGTCCAGGGGCGTTTCAGCACGGTATTTTCGTATCCGCTTTGCTATTTCGGCAGCTTGTTCTAAATCTGTTTCAGGGAGCAGGATGATAAATTCCTCCCCACCGTAACGCGCAAAGACATCGTGTTCTCGCAATGAGCTTTGACATTCTTCGGTGAGTCTACATAAAACTTCATCTCCCGCACCATGACCGTAGGTGTCGTTAACTTGTTTGAAGTGGTCAAGATCAAAGATGATGATCGAAAGCGCGCGTTGGTAACGCTGTGAGCGTTCGAATTCGCTTTGAGCTACCTCGAAGAAATACCGCCGATTGAAGATCTTGGTTAAGGGGTCGGTGGTGGCTTGGCGGCGCAATTCTTCATCAGTTCGTATTCGCTCGCTGATGTCTCGTGCGGCTCCCATGAGGGCGTTATGCTTTCCTTTGTCGTCGTATAAGAAACGTGCGGTGGTTTCCATCCACACGGCATGCCCGTCTTTATGGTACATCTCTACCTCTATGACTCGTGTTTTGTCCTCATTTTCTTCTATTATCTGCTGAATTATTTTTACAGAATCCGGCGACAACCTTTTTTCTATGGGTATCTGCAAAATTTCTTCAGGGCTGAAACCTAAAAGTTGTTGAACAGAGGGGCTGGCGTAGATGAGAACTAAGTCTTTTAAATTGGCTATCCAGATAAAATCGCTGGTGTTTTCGGCAAGCAAGCGATAGCGTGTTTCGCTTTCTTCCAACTCTATCGTCCGCTCTTTCACCTTTCTTTCTAAATCCCGATATGATCTTTGTAATGCGCCTTCGATATAGATTTGCTGGGTGATATCCTCTTTAATAGCGATAAAGTTGGTCATTTTGCCTTTTGTATCAAAAATAGGGGCGATGCTGGTTTGCTCCCAAAAAAGATTTCCCTCTTTAGTTTTATTGCAAAGTTCTCCATGCCACTCTTTTCCGGAGGAAATGGTTGACCACATTTTTTCGTAATAAGCGGTATCGTGTTTGCCTGATTGCAAAATTCTGGGGTTTTCTCCCAAAACCTCCTCCATTGAATAACCGGAGATTTGTAAAAACTTAGGGTTAACATATTCGATATTCCCCTGTAAATCAGTGATGACAACTGCGTTTGCGCTTTGCTCTACCGCTTGATATAGTTTTTTTTGCTCGTTCTCCGCCTGTACTCGTTCACTGATATCGCGGTCATAGCTCAAGATACCTGATAAATTTCCGTTTTTGTCGGCAAAGGGAATCCCTTTGCGCCAAATATCAATGACACTACCATCGGGGCGGATGACTTTGATTTCTCCTTCTGTAGGCTCTAATTGCTGAAGACGGGGCATTTTTTCTCGAAAGACTTTTAAAGAATCCTTACTTAAAAATTCGGATATATTTTTCCCAAATAAATCACTAGGATGCTCGTATCCATACAACTTAGCCATACTTTGACTACACTCAAGAACATTCCCCATCTTATCCAAAATGCTGACCCCATCAGGAGCAGAATCGAAAAGACGGCGATAGCGCGTCTCGCTCTCGCGTAGGGCTTTATTGCTTTGCCTCTGTCGCCCCTCGCCAATTACCCACATCAAGAGCAATCCTAAAATTGTGGCTGTTCCAATCCCCATTAAAGTATTTACTGTGTGGATTTGTTTTATCGCGCCAGAGGATGCTAATATCTCAGGTAATGGGGTGGATAGACCAATCGTCCAGACATGCTCGCCGACCCGAACAGGAGTCCACGCCGCGATCTCTTTCCCCTTCTCCGGCAACCAGATGTACCACCCTACGCCTTCGCTTGCTTCCGTTACCGAAGCTGTCATCTCTTCATAATGGCTGGCTCCGTTATTTTTTTGAATCTCGAATATCTCCGCCATACTTTTCCCGCGATATATATCGGGAAAATCTTCGCTGAGGTCAAAAACAACGTGATCGGGCGCGTAGATCCAAGCATCGCCATTTTCTAATAAATGAATCGGCTCAATAAATTTCTTAAATATTTCTTGTTCAAACGCTACGTTGTTTTTCCGTCCGTGTACTTCTGCTTCGTGTGTAATATATAAGGATACGGTGCGTGTTACTATTCTGACAATCTCTAATTCAGTTTCTTGATAAGCGGTGATATTTGTTTCTATCAAAGCTTGCGTCTGACGATATACAACCAGCCACCCCAATGCAATAAATAAAAGCACAATAATTGGGAGTAGCGAGTATTGAAAAAAACAATTCTTTATAAAATAGTCAAATTTCGCTTTTAAATATCGCATGAGACTTGTCTTTAATGCTTAGCAATGTAGAAAAAATTATATGGCGAATATACTCTCGCTTATTTTTGCAAATACCAAGAATTTTTTTTCGCTGTCTAAAATTTATAAAATGGACACAGGTTCTGCGTCTCAGATGCTGGGGCTAAGAAAAAGAGGAGTGGGCTTAGAGATTAGGCTTTCGCTAAGCAATGATTAAGTTTTTTCCCCAAAAGATGTTACGAAGAATAGTTTGATGGTTGGGAGAGAACTCTCGCTCAAATCTTCTTACTTCTCATTATATACGCTTTACATAAAAAATAAAGAGGAATTCCATTGCAAGAAAATACGTAGCCAATCAAAATATCCCGTTTTAATTCAGATAGAAGGCAGAGCAAATGCGTAAAATAGGCTAATCAAACTGCCCCGCATACTCTTGCGTCAAATCATCCAGCGCAGCGGAGTTGATTTCAGCTTGCAACTCGATGGAATTATCTGTCTTGCCGACCATCTCAGTCTCAAAACTTCCGTTTTTTTGATGCAAGATGGACTTTCCTTTACAGGCACGACAAAAAACGGTATCTCCGGTGCGAGCAGTGCGCTGCAACCATCCCCATCACATTTTTCGTTTTAGCATGGCTTCGGGGTTTGGGGCGGTAGGGGCGCAGCATACTGCGCCTCTACCTTTTTTCATAACATTCGCTAAATTCGTGTTATTTGTGATTACCGCTTCAACGTCCTATACTTCACGCTCTTCGGCACATCGACAGATTTGCCATACCGCTTATGA
>JAOZOM010000376.1 GCA_029933275.1 Anaerolineales bacterium
TATAAAGAGTACCCAAAGAAAAAACTCAACACTGACCAGAGTTATAAAATTAAAGATGGGACGAAGGTGGTTTGCGTATCCAGCGAAATAATAAGACGATGAATTCTGAGATAAAGCCAGCAGAATAACCAAGCTTATCTGCGGGAAGATAGTGAAAAATATGCTCCCAAAGAAAAGAGCTTCTTTCCAGCCCTTTTTTTGGACAAGGGGAATAAGAAGTAATCCTTCGGGTTTAAAAGCAATTTTGATGAAGGCTATGAGTGCAATTATGATTATCCCCATTAAAAAAAGTTCCATTAAGCGGGCTATGGAGTAATTAGCCCAAACGACTCTGTCCGATTTTGACGCCAGGAGGGTAATAAAAGTGACTATTGCCTGAAATAACCAGAGCAAAGAAAGTCCTTGAATAAGATTTGCTTTTTTTTGAGGGTAAAATTGCATAATTTTTCTTAAGATGTTTTGGACAAAATAAAAATTGCGGTGTTTTCTACTGTAATTTTCCCACATCCCCGCTCAACATGAAACGCAGAATCATATCATTTGTGATCCATTCGATCGGGGCTTTGTCATCGGTGAAGACGGTGGTGGTTTCGTAGTCAGATTGTTTATACGCCCATGTGGTTTGGATCGCATCCAAGAGCAGGGGGTGTGCGTCTCCGCTTTGGGAGAGGAGAATGAAGTTTTCGGCGAGGAAATTTTCGTTGGATGGCTGTTTGGTGGCGTAGATGATGGAGTTGAGGGTGTAGGGGATGTCCATGATGTAGACAGAAGGGAATCTTTGAGCAATGGTAGATGCTAGAGCGTTGATTAAACGACGGTCGTTGGGGAGCCGTCCCACGTTGATGGTTAATACGCCAGTGGGGGACAAGCGTGCGTACGCTATCTCGAAAAATTCTAGCGTGGTCATATGCCAAGGGATGTAGGGAGGGCGGTAGGCATCCACCGCGATAATATCATATTGATAAGGGCTATGGGCGAGACCCCAGCGTCCGTCTTCGGCATAGGCGTGGAGGTTATCCAGCTCATCCATCCCAAAATAGGTGTTGCCGATTTCGATAATTTTCGGGTCAATCTCGAAACCATCAATGGGAATATCGCCATAAACGGCGGTCGCCTGCCGAGCAAATGTGCCAGCCGCTAAACCGACAATTGCGATGCGTTTGACATCCGAAATTTGCTGGGGCGGGGTGTTAAAAAAGGGACCGACCAGAAATTGCGACCAGGGACCATTGTAATCGAGATTATCGGGGTCATAAACCGAGTGAACGCCCTGCCCATCGTTCAGGCGGAGATGGGTTTCGGTGCCGCTCTGCAAAACTTCGATGTAATTATAGGCGGATTCGGTCTCGTAGATTTGCCCTGCGGTTTGCTTGATGCCGCGTCCGTTGTTGAAAAGAGAGAGCGCGGCGAGAATAACGACCATCAGCAAATAGGGGAGCATCTTTTTTGTCCCCGCACTTTTGGCGAGACCGCCGAGTGCGACAAATAGTAGAAAAAGGCTAAAAAAGAGAAAGGTTTTCGTTGTTCCAACGGTTGGGATGAGAACGAGAACGGGCAGATAAGTGCCAAGAAAAGAGCCGAGTGTAGAAATGGCGTAGATATTGCCCGAAACTTTCCCCGCTTTTTCAGCATCATCCATGCTTAGGCGGATGGCGTAGGGAGAAATCATCCCGAGTA
>JAOZOM010000377.1 GCA_029933275.1 Anaerolineales bacterium
CTGTGCAAACCGCTTTTCTAAAAGCAAATTACCCCACCGAATATATGACCGCCCTCATGTCGGTTTTTTATGGGAAAACTGAAAAAGTCTCCCACTACGCCGCAAATGCCCGCGATATGGGTATCGAAATCCTCCCGCCGAGCGTGAATAAGAGCGAATGGGATTTCGCCGCTGAATATCTTGAAGATGGCAAAACCGCGATCCGCTTTGGCTTTGGGGCGATTAAAAATGTTGGGCATGGACCGGTTGAAGCCCTCATCGAAGCGCGTCAAGGTAAAGATTTTCACGATATTAACGAATTTGTTCGCGCTGTAGATTTGCGCTCTATTGGCAAACGCGCCCTCGAAGCGATGACCAAAGTTGGTGCGCTTGATATTTTTGGCGATCGTAGCAGTTTGCTCTCCTCGCTTGAGCGGCTCATCGCTGTTAGCACCGCGCATTTTAAAGCGAAAGCCTCCGGACAAATTAGCTTATTTGGCGGTTCCAGTGGCGTTAGCGATGAAATCCATCTTTCGCCCGGCGAAGAAATCCCTCAACGCATCCAACTCGGTTGGGAGCGCGAACTGATCGGTATTTATGTCTCCGACCATCCCCTTTCGGGGTATCAAGAAACTTTCGAGCATATTCGGACGCATACCTCCACCACCCTCCCCGAAGCCCGCCACGAATCGCGCGTTCGGGTAGCGGGGATCATCGCGGGGGTGCGCCCCTACCAGACAAAATCGGGCAAACCGATGGGATTTGTGACCCTCGATGATATGTACGGCATCATCGAACTCGTCATTTTTCCACGAACTTGGCAGCAATATCGTGAACTCTGCGAAGAGGGGAAAATAGTGATTATCTCCGGGAAAGTGGATGCAGAAAATACGCCACCAAAAATTTTGGTAGATAAAATCTCGACAGAATTCAATTTAACCACTTCGGCGGATGAAAAACCGAAGCCGCGCGCGGTTCAGCCTGCTCCCGTTAAAAAAGCATCGCCGCAAGAAAAAGCCGTTCCCGTTAAAACGCAACCTAAACCGCCTCCGCGACAAGTTGCCGAACCTGCGCCCGTCTACACCGCGCCTCCTCCTGTTGTGGAAGATGATTCTGGCGCGGGGATGCCTCCCCCGCCACCCGCATTCCCCGACGATTGGGATGAGATGGTCTATGATTTCGACCATCCTGAGTATCCCCCCGTGGAAGCGATTTTGCCGGATATGCCGGAGGCGCATCCCCTGCCTGTGGAGGATGAGCAAGTTGAAACCACGTCCGAAACCGAGCCGAGAGGCGAAATCCGCAAATCAATGCCGAAACTCTCGCTTTTCAAAAGTGCAGATTCGAATCTCCCGCCGCGCTTAATCACAGTCGAATTGCGTCCGAATGGCGATTTAGAACGAGATAAACGCCGCTTAAAAAATATCCACGGCGTGCTGATTTCTTACCCCGGACAGGATAAATTTTCTTTGCAGATTTTCGAGGGCTATAAGGGGCATCTAATCGATTTCCCCAATGATACGACGCGGATTTGTGATGAGATGCTAACGCGCCTAAAGAAGGTGCTGGGAAGCGAATCTTGGCGCGTGGAAGAGATTGGGGGGTAAGCTTTCTCCCAAGTTATCGTTTCTTTAATTCCCCAAAGACTCACAAATTGACTCGCCTGCTTGGACGATGCCCATGATGTCGCGA
>JAOZOM010000378.1 GCA_029933275.1 Anaerolineales bacterium
GACGTGTACGTCATCTTGCTCACTGCGAAAACAGAGGAGATGGATCGTGTAATTGGTCTCACTGTTGGCGCAGACGATTATGTGACTAAACCCTTTAGTCCGCGCGAATTAACGGCACGGATTAAATCTGCGCTCAGACGCATCCATAACGAGAGCAAGCCAAAACAAGGGCGAAGCGTCCTATCCTTTAAGCATCTCCACATGGATATTGATGCCCGAAAAGTAAAAATAGACGACATTCCCATCGAATTGACGGCAATTGAATTTGATTTGCTCAAATCCCTCGCCGAAAACAGTGGACGTGTCCTCTCACGCGAACAATTGCTAGAAAATGTTTGGGGCGCATCCTACTATGGCGAGATGCGCGTCGTAGACGTGCATCTGGGGCATATTCGCAAAAAATTAGGGCGTGATGAACTCATCGCCACCGTGCGCGGGGTAGGATACCGTTTCGAGGATGAAAGCCTGTGATTAACTATATCCACAACCACTTGCAGGGCAAACTCTTTCTATCGTATTTTGCCATCATTTTAGCAAGTGCGGCGGTGTTGGTATTAGCCAGTAGGCTTACTGTCGATTCTGCGTTCAAAAACCACCTTGGCAGAATGCAGCAAGCTCAGAGCGAAATCGGCGGGGCGGGAGAAGGTGCAGGTATGAGATACGGGGCGGATAAATCACCAGAAGAACGTCCGGAAGGCTCTCCAGCGCAAAGCCTTTATGAAAATTTTCAAGCCTCTTTCCTCGAAGCCTTATTATGGGCGGCAATTGCCGCGCTTTTTGTGGCGCTTATTTTGAGTTTTGTAATCAGCCGGAAAGTCGTTGCTCCCGTTCAGGCTATGATGCTCGCTAGTCGTCAAATTGCGGAGGGGAATTACGATAAACGCGTCTATGCAGATGGCTCGGATGAGTTAGGACAATTAGCGCAAAGTTTCAATCAAATGGCAGCGCAACTAGAGAAAACCGAAGAGATGCGCCGACAATTAATCGGCGATGTAGCCCACGAACTCCGCACCCCGCTGACAGTAATCAAAGGCTCGATGGAGGGGCTTCAAGATGGAATTCTCCCCGCGACACCGGAAACCTACGAAGAAATTCTCCGCGAAGCAGAGCGACTTAATCATTTGGTAGATGATTTGCAAGAACTTAGCCGCGTAGAAGCTGGCGCGTACGAAATGACTTTAAGTGCTGTACAAATTCCATTGGTGGTAGAAACGCTCCAAAAACGGCTGAGTGATTCATTTAAAGAAAAGGGAATTTCATTCAAAACCGAGATTGCCTCTAACCTCCCCCCCATCCAAGCGGACGAGCCGCGGATTGTGCAAATTCTGACTAATCTGCTCACTAATGCGCTCTATTACACTCCCAAAGGCGGTGAAGTGATTCTCGAAGCTGCGCTCGTTGACGGTGCGCTCCAAATTGCCGTGCGAGATAACGGAATCGGTATCCCGCCTGAGCATTTGGGGAATATCTTCACTCGCTTCTACCGCGTGGATAAATCTCGTTCGCGTCACGCGGGCGGAAGCGGAATCGGGTTAACGATTACCAAGCACCTAGTCGAGGCGCACGGGGGCAAGATTTGGGTCGAGAGCGAGGGGAAAGATAAGGGGAGCGCATTTGTGTTTAGACTACCATTGTCAAAACAATAGAATCCATTCAATCAGGA
>JAOZOM010000097.1 GCA_029933275.1 Anaerolineales bacterium
CCCAAAAATGAATTTTTGGCTGAGACAGGAAGTTCGCTTGCCCTAAAGGGTGCTTCGCGAAAGCGGATTTGGTATTTAAGGAGAGATCTCAATCTCGTTGTATTGTATCTTATTTCCCTCCCCCTTAAAGCAAGAGGCGACCTCCCACGCTGGCAGACGGGGAGGTCGCTTCCTGATGGACCTACAGGACTCGTATTACTACTTCAATTTTATCAAGAGAACACTGCTCCCTTGTAAATCCTAAAATATATAGGAGAAATCGCTTTGTCACAAAAAAACTTCGTGTTCTTTGTGACTTTGTGGTGAAAATTATGCTCTAACGTCTGTTGCGTAAAAAGGTCGGGATGTCGAGATCGTTATCGTTGTAGCTTGGTTTTCTCTCGGATACTTGTTTCGGGGCGGATACAATCTCTGCGCCGACACTTACGCTGACCCGTTCTTGCGCGGGGCGAATGAACTGGGTATTTCCCTTTTTCTCTTCGTGCTTGCGAGTGTGCCGAAGGATACGGCGCGGGATGCCGCTGCGCTCAAAACCCGTTGCGATGACGGTCACGCGGATCTCATCGCCCATATTCGGGTCAATGACGGCACCGAAGATCATATTTACATCTGGATGAGTGGTTTCGCGGATGATTGCCGCGGCTTGATTGACCTCGAAGAGGGTCAAATCCGAGCCGCCGGTCACGTTGAAGAGGACGCCGCGCGCGCCGTCAATCGTGATGTCGAGCAATTCGCTGGAGATGGCTGCTTCGGCGGCTTTGCGGGCGCGCTCGTCGCCTTCGCCCGTTCCTACTGCCATTAATGCTGCGCCGCCTTCGGACATAATTGTCTTTACGTCGGCAAAATCGAGATTGATTAAGCCGGGGATGGTGATTAATTCCGAAATACCCTGAATACCCTGATGCAAAACCTCGTCCGCCATGCGGAAAGTATCTTGCAGGCTGGCGCGTTTATCCGCGAGTTGGAGCAGGCGGTCGTTGGGAATTGCGATCAGCGTATCGGCATGTTCTTTCAATGTGTTGATGCCATCTTCGGCGGATAACATGCGGCGAGAGCCTTCAAAAGTGAAGGGACGTGTGACCACGCCAATCGTCAATGCGCCGGATTCTTTGGCAATTTGCGCCACAACGGGAGCGGCTCCTGTGCCTGTCCCGCCGCCCATACCAGCGGTGATGAAGACCATATCGCTGCCTTTTAGAGCGGCGTAAAGATCATCTGCTGATTCTTCAGCAGCTTTGCGTCCAATCTCAGGGTCGCCGCCTGCGCCGAGACCGCGCGTCAGCTTATCGCCAAGGCGAACGCGGATGGGGGCTTTGGAAAGCATTAGTGCTTGGGCATCGGTGTTGACGGTGATAAATTCAACGCCTTTAATGCCTTCTGCCATCATTCGATCTACGGCGTTGGAACCGCCGCCGCCTACACCGATTACTTTGATTCGGGCAAAGGCTTCTGCATTACTGTTTTGTTTCGAGTCCATCATATTTCTCCTTTTTGTACAATTCTACTTATCTGCCAGATAAGGTTTTTGGTTTTGTTTTACCCTTTTTATAAAAGGGTTTATTCTCCCCCATGAGGGGGAAGTTAGAGTGGGGCTAGGGTAATAACCTCTTGAATAAATCTTTTGCATTGCTAAGTTTCACGCCTCGCTTTTCGCCTTTTTTGCTTTTGCGAGACCTGCGCCCGCGTTTTGGTGTAATTTCGTTTTCATCCGAACTCAATGCCCAGCGGAGGAGACCGACCGCAGTCGAATAGGCGGGGGAGTGAAGTTGGTCTACCATGCCGGTAATATTTTCCGGCTCGGCAATCCGCACGGGCATCCTGAGGACATCGCTGGCGAGGTCTCGGATGGCGGGGAGTGCGCTCACGCCGCCCGTCAGCACCATCCCTGCCGGGAGGAGACCGTCATAGCCGGAGCGTTTGATTTCTTGGAGCGAGAGTTCGAAAATCTCTTCAACGCGGGCTTCGATAATATGTGCCAGTTCCTGTTTGTTGATTTGCACATCGTTATCTTCGCCGAAGGGACGAATGTTAAAATAATCTTCTGCGCCAACTTCGGCACGGATAGCGTATCCCTGCTGGAGTTTAATATCTTCTGCTTGGGCTATCGAAAGACGCAGTCCGTGTGCAATATCGGAGGTGACATGGTTGCCGCCAACCGCCAAAACCATCGTATGCCAAACTTTGCCATCTACATAAATCGCCATATCGGTTGTGCCGCCGCCAATATCGCAGACAGCCGCGCCCATTTGACGTTCATTTGCTGTGAGAACCGCCTCTGCCGAAGCGAGGGGATTAAGCACAAATTGTTGCACTTCTACACCTGCTGCGCCCAAACATTGGCGCAAATTATCCACCGTAGCAGTGGATGCGGTGATGATATGGGTTTCTACTTCGAGTTTATAACCGTGCATCCCGATTGGCGTACGGATGCCGTCTTGACCGTCAATGCTAAAGCCGCGTTGCACGATGTGGATTACTTCTCGACTATGGGGAATGGCAACCGAACGTGCCGCTTCGAGAACGCGCAATACGTCATATTCATCTACGATTTCGCCGCTGATGCCAACTACGCCGCGGCTGTTAATCGAAGAGACATGTGCCCCGGCAATGCTGACGAGCGCAGAGGCAATCTCGATGCCAGAACTTTGTTCGGCGCGTTCCACCGAGCGGACAATTGCGCGTGAAGCGGCTTCGAGATCAACGATAATCCCTTTTTTGATGCCATTCGATGGCTCGATGCCCACGCCCAAAATATGTAGCGCACTTGCATCTTCTACACGCCCAACGAGTGTGCAAACTTTTGTTGTTCCTACGTCAATGCCAACGACAATCTCTTCCATCTTTTACGGCTCCGTCCGATAATAGGGTGCGTGCGGGTATTCTAAATTCACTAAAATCGGGTGAATATTATTTTCTTCAAACCAACTCACAATCGTTTCATAAAGGCGCAATTTTAACCCAATTTCTTCGGTAATATCGCCCAATTGGACAGTCCAACCGCGCGGATCTGTCCAACCAAGTCCCGTTTCGGGATCGTAGATGATTGGGGTCCCCGGCGGGACGTTGGCAATCAAAGATTGGAGGGCAATCACAATCTCAGGTGCGATGTAGGGAGGCGGTGTCAGCTCACTTCGCGTAGATGTATCCACAAGGGGAGCAGGCGGCGATCCAAGAGCGGTCACAGCAATTAATCCATCTACTTGGGATGTAGCTCGGAAGGCGACTCCTTCCGTATCAATCCACGCTACCCGACCATCCTGTTGCCAAATTAGCGCAGGTTGTCGCTCTCGCACTGTGACGCTCGCGACGTTGGGCAGGCTGAGGCTTACTTCAACATCTGCCAAGCCCGGATGAGCGATGAGCAACTCGCGCTCCAACTCGGCGGGGACGAGGGTGAAAATTGTTTTGCCCGAAAGAGCGAGTGTTTCGTTGAGCGTTTCGGCAGAAAGATATTGATTTCCGCTAATTTGCGGCGTCGTGACCATGAAAGTGGGCGAAGTGAAGAGCAAGTAGATTGCAACGCTCAAGAAAATGGCGAATGCGGCTGTCGCGGCGCGCCACTCGAAGCGGATTTTCGGCAAGTCAAGGGGATGCAGAGCTTCGCCGGCAGGGGCAAATGCGGTCGCTTCGTAAGATCGAATTTTGACCTTGCGCTTTTTTGTGCCAATGAAGCTGGTTTTCTCCGAAGGGCGAATCGGCACAACAGGCTTCAAGACGCTTCTTTTTAAAGCCTCTTTTGCCTCTTGCGCTTGGCGTTCCGCTCTACGTTGGCGGACGATTGCTGCTCTGGAGAGATTCTTTTCCTCGTTCACTACTTACTCCGATTTACTTTTTTGTACACGGAGTTTTGCGGATTGTACGGAGAAAAACTTTTTTCTCCGTGTAGTCCGTTTAATCCATGTACAAGAAATTATGCAAACTTTCTTTTTATTCTGTCTCTATCTTCTTTGCGTTCTAACGCGAGTTCAATTAATCGGTCTACCAATTGTGGATAGGATAAACCGCTCGCTTCCCAAAGTTTGGGATACATGCTGATTTCTGTAAAACCGGGCAGGGTATTCACTTCGTTGAGATAGAATTTCCCATCGTCTTTGTCAAGCAGAAAGTCTACTCTTGCCATGCCCGCGCAGTCAATAGCCTTATAGGTCTGGATGGCTATTTGCTGCATTATTTCGGCTTTTTCTTTGCTAATCGGGGCGGGAATCATCAGCCCGGATGTGCCATCTACATACTTAGATTCGTAAGAATAAAACTCTCTACTCGGCTCCACTTCGCCGGGGACGGAGGCGATTGGCTTGTCATTTCCTAGCACCGCGATTTCGATTTCGCGAGCATTAATGCCATGTTCTATTAGTACGCGGCGATCATATTGGGCGGCTTCGAGTAGCCCTTCGCTCAGGCTGGAGCGGTTGTCGCATTTGCTCACGCCGACCGATGATCCCATATTTGCGGGTTTCACAAAAAGCGGATAGCCGAGTTTTTCGGATTTTTCAATCACCGCGTTCATGTTGTTTTCGATCTCAGAGCGCAAAATTAGTACGCCTTTCACAACGGGGATGCTATTGGCAACCATCACATCTTTGAAAATGCCTTTATCCATCCCGACCGCCGAGCCGACCACGCCTGCGCCAACGTATGCCACATCTGCCATTTCGAGCAGACCTTGCATCGTGCCGTCTTCGCCGTAAGTGCCGTGTAGGGCGGGGAAGACGACATCAAAGATATTGCGTTGTGTTGGGTCGGGCGGCAAAATGACGGGTTTGAGCTTTGTTGTATTGCCATTTTCAAAGGCTTCCAATACATTTTCACCGTTTACCCACGCGCCTTCATGCGTTATGCCGATTTGAACCACATCGTATTTTTCGGGGTTAAGCGCGGCTAAAATCGATTTGGCTGACATTAGCGAAACTTCGTGTTCACCGGAGCGTCCGCCGAAGATGACCGCGATTTTGAGCTTTTTATTCATACCATTCACCAACTAATTCAATTTCTAGTTCTAGTTTTACACCGAATTGCTCAAAAACTTCTTTCTGTACCAACTCAATCAACGCTTTCACGTCAAATGCCTTTGTTTCGCCATGATTGATGAAAAAGTTCGCATGGATTTTGCTAATTTCCGCGTTTCCAATTCGCGTGCCTTTCAACCCAGCCGCTTCAATCAAACGTCCGGCATAATCACCGGCGGGATTTTTGAACATAGAACCCATGCTTGCTCCGGGGGGCTGGGTATTTTTCCTTTTTTGGATAAAAGACCGCATCCGCTCTTGGATTTGGGCTGGCGTGCCATTTTTTAGCCGAATCTCTGCCGAAAGGATGACGCAGTTAATCGCCACGCCTTTTAGCGTACTACTGCGGTAGGCATATTCCATATCTGACACAGACCAAGTTTCTCGTCCGTGCTTGGTGAGCATCTCGACTTGCTGCAAAATGCTTGCCATATCGCCGCCGAACGCGCCTGCGTTCCCGTAGACCGCGCCGCCCACTGTTCCGGGGACAGTAGCTGCCCATTCTAATCCGCTCAAGCCCTTCGTCGCGGCTTGATTGGCGAGGCGTGTCATCATTACGCCAGATTCTGCCCAAACAAGGGGATTTTCGCCCTCGTTAAAGCGAATTGCTTTTGCCTTATTCAGCACGACCACACCTCGAAACCCTGCATCGCTGATGAGCAGATTTGACCCGCCGCCGAGCAGCAGATAAGGCGCGTCCATCTCCCAAAGTGCGGAAATAATCTCCGCGAGTTCATCCGCAGAATTGGCGATGATGAGTGCATCTGCTATTCCGCCAATCCGCGCGGAGGTATAGGCTGCGAGAGAGATATTCTCCTGCAATCTATCGCCAAAAGCGGCGCGGAGGGTGGGGAGGGTGAGTGTGGTCATTTTTTATTCCGGTTTTGCCATGTGTGCAATGAGTCTTTCAAGCAAATCTGATTCTTTGAAGAAAACTTTTCTCGCCGCGAGTTGCTTTTTCTTGAAGTCCGGGTCTGGTTCGGGAATATCAACCAAAACCATCGTAAGCGGCGGCATCGCGATAGCGTTAGCTTCAAATTTTCGATATTCTTTCTCTGTCTTTTTCATAAGACTTTCCTTTCAGCTTTTAACTTCAAACCTTTTAGCACATTCTGATTAATCTCATTTGCATCTCCAGCTGAGAGAACGAGCAAAATGTCGTTGGGGCGGAGCTTTTCTAGCAAATACTTGCTAATATCGTCTAATTCGGCGATAAATTTTGCGGAAGGATGTTGCATCGCCTCTACAACTTGCGCGGCGGAGAAATCTTCTTTCGGCTCGCGAGATCGATAAATTTCGGTGACGATGACTTGATCTGCATCGCTGAAAGCCTGAGCAAACTCATCGAAGAGCAGTTTCGTTCGTGAGTATGTGTGAGGTTGCCAAACTGCCCAAATTCGAGATTTTGGGTGACGGGCGCGAGCGGCAGCCAAAGTTGCTCGGATCTCGGTGGGGTGATGCGCGTAGTCGTCATAAATCGAGATTCTGTTGACTGTGCCGAGCAAGTCAAATCTACGTCCGGTTCCGGCGAAGCGTCCCA
>JAOZOM010000098.1 GCA_029933275.1 Anaerolineales bacterium
TAACCTTTCCCTCAGAGGGAAGGGACAAGTTCTCGTTAAAGGGGGGCGGTTTTTTCGCATAACATTAATTACTTAAATACCCCGAATGAGGGAAGGTCTTTTCTTAAAATTGGATGGAATCACTCCCCAATACAAGGTACAATAAAAAAGTAAGAGCGTTTAGATTAGGATTAATCATTTTCTCCATTTATATACACTCGCTGCTTAAACCAGTCCCCGCCTGATGGGTAATTTCAGGGATTTCAAATCTACATTGAAAAACCCTAAAATCCCATTAATTTTTTGATGCGTATCCGTACTCATAATAAACAAAAACTTCCAATGAAAAAAGAAACACGAAAAAACACATCGCCCCAAAACAAGACTACAGAAAAAACAAGAAATTATTATCGGTTGTTGACAGAAAGTTCTCACGATATCATCGTGACGCATGATATGCAGGGGAAGATTATTTACGTCAACCCTGCTTGGGTTGAGGCAACTGGATATAGCGCAGAAGAAACGCAAGGAAGGTCTGTGAAAGATTTTATCCCATCTAAACATTGGGAAGAAATTTTCGCACGCCAAAAACGAAGAGAATTAGATATAGAAAATGTCTATTCATACGAATTGGAAATTATCAGCAAAACCGGTGCAGAAATCCCTGTAGAGGTGCGATCTTCTCCCATCGCCATTGAAAAAGGAGAAGTGCAGGAAATACTCATTATTGCACGTGATATAAAGAAACGGAAAGAAGTTGAAGAAACACTTATTCAGAGTGAAGCTAGTTACCGAGACCTTTTTAACAGTATAGATGATGCCATATATATTCAAGGTAAAGACGGGCTTTTCATTGATGTCAATCGCGGCGCAGAAAAACTCTATGGATACCCTCGAGAAGAATTTATTGGCAAAACGCCAGCTTTTCTCTCTGCTCCTCATAAAAACGACTTAGAAAGCATTACACAAAAAATTCAACTGGCTTTTGCTGGAGAACCACAAGAGTTTGAATTTTGGGGAAAAAGAGCAAATGGCGAGATTTTTCCCAAAGAAGTGCATATATACAAAGGGAATTATTTCGGTGATGAAGTCATCATTGCTTTAGCGCGAGATATTACAAAGAGAAAAAAAACCGAAGCGGCGTACAAACGTCAACTTGATGAATTGAACATTTTGCAAGCAACCGCGTTTACAAGTACTCAGGCAACAGAGCAAGAAACATTGATTCGACAAATTACCAATATTATCGGCAATACTCTCTACCCTGATAATTTTGGTTTTCTCTTACTAGACCCAAAAAGTGAGACCTTAACCCCTCACTTGTCTTATCAAGGAATTGCAAAGGAAGCGATAGCTGAATCCTATCCGCTTTCGCAAGGCATTACAGGCAAAGTTGCATCTAGTGGGAAAGCTCTTCGAGTTACCAATACGAGCCAATCCCCAGTATATAAGATATTTACACCTGCAACGCGCTCTGAATTATGTGTCCCTATCAAAATAGGAACACGCATTCTGGGCGTTATTAATGCCGAAAGTTCCAAAGAAGATTTTTTCACAGATCACGATGAACGTTTGCTCAACACAATTGCAGGGCAAGTAGCTACAGCCATCGAAAAAATGCGTCTTCTTGAAACAGAGCAAAAACGCCGTCGAATAGCTGAGAAATTACAAAAATCCGCGGCTATTTTAACAACGACATTAAATCAAGAGAAAGCCATTGAACTCATTCTTGAAGAATTATCGGCAGTGGTTTCTTTTGACAGCGCATCCATCCAATTACTTCGCGACGGATATTTAGAAATTATAGGCGGACGAGGCGATCTCGTGCTGGAAAAGGAAAAGAACAGACACTTTCCATACCCTAGCAATAATCCCAATACGGTTATTATAAAAACACGCCGTCCTCTCGTTTTATCAAATGCGCCCAAAGACTACCTAATTTTTCGTGAAATGCCCTCAATCAAATCTTGGCTGGGGATTCCTTTAATTACACGCGAAGATCTCATTGGGATTCTCACGTTAGATAGCGATCAAATGAATCATTTCACTGAAGATGATGTGCGTTTGGTAACATCCTTTGCCCGTCATGCCGCAATCGCTATTCAAAACACAAGTCTCTTTAATGCCGAGAAAAAACGCCGCCGAGAGGCTGAAACATTACGTGAAACGGCTCTTGCAATTACAGCATCGTTGAATCTTGAAGAGGCTATCCAACGGATTTTGGAACAGCTTTCACGCGTTTTGCCATACGATAGTGCCAGTGTTCAGATTCTGCAAAATAATGAACTGATATTATTTGGGGGACGCGGTTGGAAAAACCCTGAGGATGTTAAGAATCTGCGCATTTCTCTTGACGGAAGCAACCCCAATACAAGAGTGATTCTCAAGAAAGAAATTGTTATCTTGGATGATGCGCGGGCACAGCACGCGCCTTTCAACATGCCTCCGCACAACCACATCCGCTCGTGGATGGGCATTCCTCTAACTATCCGCGACAAAGTAATTGGGATGTTAGCCGTGGATAGCGAAGAAAAGGGTTCTTTCACCGAAGAAAGCGCAAAGATTGCCCAATCTTTTGCCAACCCAGCAGCTATCGCCGTTGAGAATGCGCGTCTTTTTGATGCCGAAAAAACTCGCCGTCAGGAGGCGGAAACTCTACGACAATCTGCACATACGATCTCCTCCTCTCTCAATTTGGATGAAGTGCTTGAGACAGTTCTCGCATCTATTAAACGGACAATTCCTTACGATAGTGCAGCGATTATGCTCATGAAGAAAGATAAACTCAAGTTAACCTGCGGATATGGGTTCCCAAATATAGAAAAGCATCTCGGCAAAACTTTCTCCAGAAAAGACCCTCTTTCGCAAAAAATCATCAGTAGTACCCATCCGCTCATTCTTGCCGATGCACAAGAAAGCCCGTACTTTAAGGGTTGGGCAGAGACAAGTTATGTGCGCGGCTGGATGGGAATCCCGTTAATCGTAAGAGGGAATGTGATCGGTTATATCACGCTTGATAGCCGACAAATTAATGCTTATCAGCCCAAAGATGCCGAATTAGCGCAAACTTTTGCACATCAAGCTGCTTCTGCAGTTGAGAACGCCCGTTTATATCAGGAAGCGGTAGAGTCAATGGAGCGGCATGTGGTTTTACATCGCCTTAGCCAAGATATTTTACGCGGTATTCAATCACCTGAAGCTACTTATCTGGCTATTCACCACGCAGCTAGAGAACTTATGGTTTGTGATGCTTTTGTCATCTCGCTTAGAGGAAAAGAATTAGAAGCGGATGAAGCTGTTTATTTGGTTGATTTAGGCAAGCGATACAACGCGCGAAAAGTTCCAAACGGGCAGGGGATTATTAGTTTTATAGAGAAAAGAAAAGGCTCTTTTTTCAAAAAAGATTTATCCACTGGCGATCTACAAATTCAAGATACCCGTTTTGGTTCCAGGGAGAAAATCCGTTCTCTGCTCATTTCCCCTATGTACGTTGGAGATAAGTTGATCGGCGCAGTTTCTGCGCAAAGTTATACCTCCAATAGCTATGATGATGAAGAAAGAATTTTGTTAGAGATGCTGGCTTCTCACGCTGCAGCGGCGATAGAAAATGCGCGTCTGTTTTCTGAAACAGAACACCGCGGCAAAGAGTTCGTAGAACTCTACAAACTCACCCAAGACTTGATTGCACCACAAGAAATGGACAGCCTTCTAAAAACCACACTTGAGCGTGCGACTCATCTTTTAGGAATCTCCTCCGGCGATATTTGTCTTTATAACCAGAAAACAGAAAAACTTGAATTGGCTACCAGCTACGGTTTGCCTGAAGAGCATAAGCAAAAAATCGAGAATGTCTACCTCTTTAAAGGCGAAGGGGTTGCAGGGCAAGTCGCATCCACGTTGAAAGCTCTTCATGTGGACGATTACCACGCCTGGGAGAGGAAATCTCGCCAATATGATGACATACCGATTACTTCTGTGCTGGGCATTCCCATGCTCTATGCCGGTAATTTGATGGGTGTATTAGCTCTCTATGAAATTCATCCACGCACACGCTATTTCACGGAAAATGATGAACGTATTATGACCCTCTTCGCAACGCAAGTTGCAGGGGCAATTCATAGTGCTAAACAATTCGAGCAAATCAATAATCGTCTTTTAGAGGTGGAAGCTATAAACAGAATTTCCATAGCTTTACGAGGCGCAGAAACACTTGATGAGATGCTCCCAATTTTGATGGATGAGATTTCCCAATCCTTGGATATAGAAAATTCTGCTCTTTGGTTGGGCGATGAAAGTGCCAAAATGGTTTATCGAGCTATCACCCGCGGCTGGCTTGAGCATATTCAACCGGATCATCATCCAGATGATGTGGGATTAATTGGTCATATCTATCAAAGTGGAGAAATTTATACTTCCCAAAATGTAAGAAAAGACCCGTATCTTCACGTTACTAACACTCCTTCGTTCCCAACTCATTGGAGCGGAGTGTGGGTCCCCATCCGCACAACAAATTCAATTATTGGCGTGGTTGGCATTATGGCAGAAGCACCGCGTAAATTCAATGAAAGTAATATCCGCCTGCTAACGACCTTAGCTGAACTTTTTGGCAATGCTATTCATCGCGCACGTCTCTACAAACGCACAAAAATGCAAGTCAAACGCCTCTCCGCACTTCGAGATATAGATAAAGCTATCAGCACAAACGCTGATTTACGCGGAACGCTTCAACTCCTTGTTAGCCATGCTATTGGGCAACTAGGTGTAGATGCTGCAAGTGTTTTACTCTATTCTCAAATTTCTGAAAAGCTAAACTATTTCGTTGGAAAGGGCTTTACCACAACGAACTTCTCCAAAACAGAATTAGAAATACACGAAGGGCTACCCGGAAAAGCGATTCGAGAAGAAAAAATGCAATCCGTTTCTCAATTTGACGAAGATGAAATATGCCAACGCAAAAAATGGTTTCTTGAAGAGGGATTCCGCAGTTATTACTGCGTACCACTTATCGCCAAAGGTAAACCGCTTGGTGTTTTAGAAATATTTCATCGCAAAGAACTTAATCCCTTATCAGATTGGCTAAACTTTTTTCACACGCTCTCTGGTCAGGCGACTATCGCCATTGACAATAACCAACTTGTTCAAGATTTAAAACACAGTAATCAAGAACTCTCCCGCGCTTATGACACGACCTTAGAAGGTTGGGGAAAAGCCCTCGAGCTACGCGATAAAGAGACGCAGGGACATACTCTTAACGTCACAGAGCTAACCCTCAAGCTCGCTCGAGAAATAGGCATAAACGAAGCTGATCTCATTCATATGTATCGCGGTGCGTTACTTCATGATATCGGAAAAATGGGCATTCCCGATAATATCCTCAAAAAACCAGGTCCACTTACCAAAGAAGAATGGGCGATTATGCGGCAGCATCCCCAATTTGCTTATGATATGATTTCCTCGATACCTTACCTTCTCCCCGCCTCAGATATTCCCTACTGCCATCACGAACGCTGGGATGGAGATGGATATCCGCGCGGTCTAAAAGGGGAAGATATTCCTCTCGCAGCGCGCATCTTCTCTGTGATTGATGTCTGGGATGCGTTACTCTCAGATCGCTATTATCGAAAAGCATGGGAAAAACAAACAGTCATTGACTATATCAACAACGAATCCGGCTCACGCTTTGACCCGAAAGTTGTTGAGGTCTTCCTAAAGATGGTTAGCGAAAATTAACCTTTTCGCCTCATCCAAAAATCCTGTTGCTTTTCACTTAATAAATGTGTATACTGACGAGCCTTATTAAACTTAAGAAAAGGAAATACTGATGAAGAAAAAACTACTCCTCCCTCTATTAGCATTTGCATTAATAACCACTGTAGCATGTAGCCTTTTTAGCGGAGATTCACCCTCCTCCATTCCCCTAGAACAAGCACCTGCTGGAGATGCACCATCTGCTCCTTCGGTAGATAATAATATTTTATTTAAAGACGATTTCTCGGACACAAACAGCGGCTGGGATCGCAACAGCTGGGATACAGGTCTCACCGATTACGGCGATGGCGTGTATCAGATGCAGGTTAATGAGTCGACTTACGATATTTGGGCAAATCCCGGCAAATATTTCGAGGGCGATGTCCGCGTAGAAGCCGATGCTACCAAAGTTGGCGGAGACGATGATAATGATTATGGGCTAATTTGCCGCTATGCTGGTAGTCCCGATAGCCCCAACTACTATTTCTTCATTATCAGCAGCGACGGGTACTCAGTCATCGGCAAAGCGAGCGCAGCTTCAACAGAATATCTTTCCAGTGAAAAAATGATTCCGACAGACGCGATTAAACAAGGCGCAACAACCAACCACCTTCGCGCGGATTGCATTGGCAACACTCTCACATTCTATGTCAACGGTCAACAAGTCGCCACAACAACGGATTCATCTTTCACCGGCGGCGATATCGGCTTCATGGCAGGCACATTTGATGTCCCAAGCACTGAAATCGCCTTTGATAACCTCGTTGTCAGCAAACCTTAATTGGTAAATTAAAAGAAAAAACGCTGAGTGTCTTGAAA
>JAOZOM010000099.1:0-4448 GCA_029933275.1 Anaerolineales bacterium
CTCCTCCAGTTTGGCGAATTGAATTTGTATATTATACTCTGCGTTTATTGCATATTTTCGGAAAACGCCTCTTGAAAAAGCGTTAGATTGGGTATAATCAACGTATGATGAAGCAAAAAAAACTCGTCCCCTTTTTATTGATACTTGTTTTTCTACCCGCTTGTGCGCAACAACCGACTCCGGATCCAAATTTTGTCTATACCGCTGTTGCCGGAACGCAAAAAGCGGCCGCCTTCCAAACAGAGCGCGCGAGGTCTTTTTATACGATGACCCCAACGCAAGCAACATTGCGTCCCACGCTAACTTTGGAAGCAACGCCAACAGTCTATATCTTTACTCCGGATACGCCTACCGTAGCTCCTACCGCGACGCGAACACCTTCGCTCGTCACCACTTGGCCCGAATGGAAGACAGGTGAAGTAACAACGATGCCACCGGGAACTGGACAGAATATCGGCATTAATAAATATTTTAGATCTATTGATGGTTTGCAAGTGATTGTTGTCCGTGAAAACGGTGTTGGGCTTCGCTCTGCACCAAATAAAGCGGTGAGCGGACCCAAAGAGGAAAAAGGCTCAGCCTTTACGCTCACGGGGATTATGAATAAAAATCCGCAATATGGCTGGCTTTTTGTTCAAGTCATTGCGGCAGATGGCAGGTCTTATTGGGTTGGTGGGGATATAGGGGATGAAGATATAGACCCAACGGTAGCTCTAGAATTTTATTACCCCGACCTGACTCCATCTCCAACGCCTTTTGATACACCAACCCCGTAGAAATGGAAAAAGCCGCCCTTTTTTGAGAGCGGCTTTTTTAGCTAAAATCTGAAATCTAAAGTCTGAAATTTAAAGTTTTCCTACTCTCTCCCCAATAATCTAGGATACCAATACCAAAGTAAATCGGCGGCGGGTTTTCCGTGGACAGAAGCTGATTTATCCTGTAAAAGCGCGGGGGGATAATAACCTCGGCTAATCATCCCGTTAACCCAATTACGCGTGTTAATCGCGTTGAGCATCGTTTCGTAGACATCGGTTTGGGCTTGGAGGTTGATCTGAACAGCGGGGATATCTTCTTGCGGGCGATTCAACGCTCGCCAGTCGAGGCATCCGTTGAGCGAATTGGGGATACAAGCCGCTTCTGCGCCTGTCGCCGAAGGAACGGCGAGACCGAGGATAATTTTCTTTCCTGTGCTGGTTTTATAGGGCAGGATTTCTTCGTCAAGTAAACGTGTCGCTTCGAGGAGCATCGTTTCTTTGTTGGTGGGATTTGTTTGGCTGAGAGGGGCATCCCAGAGCAGGTAGACACCATCGACATTATTGATGAAGGGCGGTGCGCTGGCAAGACTGCCAGATGTATAGGGGTAAGCCCACCAAATCTCTCCGTCAAAATGGGCGCGGATATCGGTGATAATCGCGTTCCAGCGCAACTCGGCATCGGCGGGGACACCGGAAGGTTGCCCGTTTACCAGCATCCCGTTTTGCATAGCGGGAGCAAGCCAATCTCCGCCAAGAATTAAAACCTGTGCATCATAACGCGCCGCTATATCAGCGTGGTGCAAGGCAAATTGGCGGTAGCGGTCAAACCATTCATTCCACCAGCCAAAATCTCTTGGCGCACCGATCCACCAATCATCGGCGGGGACGGGGAAGTTGGGGATGGGGTAAAGGGCGGTTTTCAAATCTAAGGCGCGGGATTCTTCGATCATCACCCTTGTATCATCCCAGAGCGGATCTTTGGCTGGCTCGGCGTTGAAAACGAGCGGTTGTGTGCGGGAGAAAGTCCATGTTGGGGTGATGACGATCCAATTTGCATGTAGCCCTTGCACATTTTGTATTGCTTGGGATGTGAAATTTATCCAGCTAGGTGTGTAATTGGATTGAAACTCAATCCCTGCGATAAATTCTTCGCCGCGTGCCTGAATGGGCGAGGCAACGAGCGTGTAATTATTATCTTCGAGCCAAACCCAGTTTTTGACCGTGTCTCGAATATCTTGGGGCGCAAGGCTGGTTGTGATTTGTCGTCCGGCGGTAGCGTTGCCGCGCGTGGCGTTATCGTCTGCGCTCCCGCATTGGGCGTTGCGGCAATAACGATAGCTAAAATTATTCAACACGTCAAAAGGACCGTAGAGTTTATAAACCCAATGATTATTGCCCATAGCCCACATTGGAATTGGCTCTGTCCACGCGTAGGGAGAAAACTGGATGTAGACCACATCCCCGGCTGGGGTGTTGGCTGGGACATTTACATCGAAAGCAATCGTGGACGAGGGACCTGTTTGCCATGTTTCAACTTTATCTTCGACAATTAAATCGCTTTCAGGAACGATTAAGCGGCGGATATTATGCTCCCCACTGTTTTTATGTTCCGCGTTCCAAAAGCCGTCACCGAGTGTGTATTTGTAGCGTAAATCCGTACCAACGGGCAATTGGATGGTGATGCTTTGTCGTCCGTCTGCCATTAAATCGAGGGTCGGCATTCTGGATGCGATGGTATTAAAGCCGCCGTTTAGATCGCCAAAGGTATTGCCTAATTGGAGTAAGTTCCCTGCGAGGCGGACAGGTGCGCCTTGTTGTGTGTTTTTTGGTAAATCAACAATAAAGGTGACTTTAACCATCTCTGCCGGTGCGACAAAAATCTGCACGGGGGTTACTAAACCTGCTTCAACTTGTGCGCCCTGCTGAAAGGGTTGATAAGAGCCATCCAGCGAGTAGGCGGTGAGACGATGCAAGCCCGGCAAGACACCTTCTATATAAAACTCTCCAGCTGAGTTGGTGAGCGTTTGCACGCCGCCTACATTAATGAGTAAGTTTGGGATGGGTTGTCCGCTAATCGAGTCAATTGCCAAGCCTTGAATATGTCCGGTTGCGCCGTTGAAATTTTGCCCTGTCCATGCGGTGACCGCGTCTTCAACTGAGCCGATTCCGTCTACTTTGTAGAAGCGATAGCGCACGGGGAGATTATCGCTGGTTGTTTCTTGTGCGCCGTTGTTTCCTGCGATGATATAGCGATATTTAATGACGGCATTGAGGGGTAGGGGAAGTGCGGCTGTATAAGTTTGTGCGTCTACCATTTCGAGCGGGTAATTGGCGGCGTTGAAGGGGAGACCTGTAACCTCATCCAGAATGCTGATAACGAGGATATTGCCCTCGTTGAGTGGCGTGGGGATATGCACTGTAAACTGTGTTTCCGCTGAAGGGACAGGTGTTGTGGCTGGCGTAGCATCTACTGTAACTTGGTCGGGAGACGAGTCCCCGCCGAGGGAGGGAAGGTCTATATCAAAGAGAGAGAGGGTACAGGCGAGGCTACTGAATAAAAGAAGAACAGTTATCGCCAGAGTGGTTGTTTTTGAGAAGGGATGTTTTTTTTGCATAGTATTCACAAGTTTTCTTGCAATTTATTCTGTTTTGCTTTTTCTTTCGTTATAGGCGAGGTAGCTTAATCCAATGCTGATGAAGTAGAGGAGTGTCATCGGGAGCATGACCAGTGCCATGTTGACTGGGTCTACGGTGGGGGTGATTACGGCGGCGAGAACGGCGATGATGATAACTGCCAAACGCCATTGTTCTTTGAGGATGTTCGGTTTGACGAAACCGACCGCACTGAGAACGTAGATTAAAAGGGGAAATTCAAAAGAGACACCAATCCAGAACATGACGTTGAGGATGAAGTTGAAATAGGATGAGGGACGCAACTCGGCTTGGATGCCCATGAAATTGAGCAGATAAGGCAACGCGGCGGGCAATAAAACGAAATAAGAGAATGCTACGCCTGTGAGGAAGAGAATTGTCGCTAAGGGGATGCCGATTAAACCAAATTTTTTTGAGTGTGGTTTTAGACCGGGGGCAAGAAAGAGCCAAAATTCAAAAGCAATATAAGGGATGGCGATGATAATGCCGCTCATTAACGCAACGCGCATAAAGACACTGATGGATTCTGTGGGGTCAATGGCGCGGAGTTCGCCAATCCCGCCGATTGGTCCGGCGAGGTAGTCGATTAATCCTTGTGTGAAGATGAATGAGAGTCCAACGGTGATCACTAATGCAAGTAGGGCGCGGAAAAGGTGTTTGCGGAGGGCTTCGACGTGGTCAAGTAGAGAGGTGCGCGCATCTGAGGATTGAAATGCGCTGGTTGTAGTATCAATTAGTGAATGTTCTTCAGGCTCCTCGTTGAGGAAGGTTTGGAATTTTTTCCAGCCGATAAAGGGGGCTTTTATGATTTTCCCAATAAAGCGGAAGGGCGCGATGATTTTATGCCAGAGGGCTGAGAAAAAATTACGCATTATTAGAAGCTATGGAAGAGGAATCGTTAACGGGAGGTGTTTCTTGGCTTGAATCTGCCTTTTTGACGGAAGCAGGTTCGTTATCCACGTGCGGTGCAGGTTTTTTTATGGTTGGGTGCTTTTTGTGCATTCCCATTCCTTTACCGCTCCATGCGCCGTAAGGGGCATC
>JAOZOM010000099.1:4548-6538 GCA_029933275.1 Anaerolineales bacterium
TCTTCCAATAAATTATTCGGTATGATGCCTCCGAGATCGCGCTTATACTGTTCAAATTCTTCAAGATTTGCTTCTTGCATTAGTTGATTGGGTAATCTTTTGAGTTTAAGAGAAGCATCTTTGATTTCGCGCCATTCGGGGGAGAGGACTACTTTTCGCATCCATGTTCCGATGGTTTTGCCCGTTTTTTGCATATCTTTGGGACCGAGAACGATGAGGGCGATGATGACGATGAAAACGAGCTCGGGGACGCCGATTCCGAGTATATCCATTACAGACCTTTGACTATAGACTGGTAGATTTCGTTTTTACGTTTTGCAAGGCTACCTAATACGCCGTTGATGAAGCTGGGGGCGGCATCTGAGCCGTAGATTTTAGCGAGTTCTACGGCTTCATTGATGGCGACTTTGACGGGTGTTTTGCGACTGATACCGAATTCCCAAAAGGCGATGCGGAGAATATTACGGTCAATCGGGGCGATTTGGTCAAGGGGCCAATCGGGAGCGTATTCGGCGATAGCACTATCGAGCTTTTCGGCAATCGGAATGACGCCGAAAATAATTTTTCGCGCGAATTCTCTTAATTCCTCTTCTTTTTTGGGGTCGGAGGAAAGGGACAAATCCTTCAGGCGTTGGGTAAATATGATGCCCGGAAGATGGTCACTTAAATCTACTTCGTAAAGAACTTGCAGAGCAAGACTGCGCGCTCTTGTGCGTTGTTTCATTTAACTTTATGCCTTTTCTTCTTTTTCGTAGGCGATATCCTCAATATGAATATTGATTTCGCCGACATCCATGCCAACCATTTCTTGAATGGAGCGGGTTACTTTTTTCTGAATTTCACGGCTGGTGTTGCGGATATTGACGTTATTTTCGAGGATGATGTAAAGGTCTGCGTAGACAGTATCTTCTTCGATGGTAATACGAACGCCATCCACGATGCCGCGGCGGAAGAGACGATTAACGCCGCCTGAAACGGGAGCCATCGCTGAGACTCCTTTTACCTTTAATGCCGCCATGCGCGCAATTTCAACCAATACATCTGGCGCGACCGTTGTTTTTCCGGGGGGGCGAGTATCTTGATCCATTTTTTTACTCCTTGTTTTGCTTTTTATAAAGGATGACTGTTGTGTGTATTATGTATTTCGTGTTGCGTAATTCAACCTGCCAACCTTCAAACTTGCAATTTGCTATTTACAAACTTCCTCACATCACCATGCCGCCGTCTACTTGTAGCGTAACACCAGTAATGAAAGAAGATTCTTCGGCGGCGAGAAAAGCGACTGCGTTGGCAATATCTTCGGGTTTTCCAAATCTTGCCATAGGGGTTAATTTTAGGGAAATATCCCTAACCTCATCGGGCAATTCTTCTGTTAGCACCGTTTCGATAAAGCCGGGTGCAACCGCATTCACGGTGATATTGCGTGAGCCGAGTTCTTTGGCGAGAGCTTTGGTGAAGCCAATCAAACCGGCTTTTGATGAAGAGTAATTCGTCTGTCCGGCTTGACCGGTGATGCCGGAAACGGAGGTGATATTGATAATCCGTCCGTAGCGGTTTTTCATCATCGGGCGGGCGAGGGCTTGGGCGCAGTTGAATGCGCCTTTTAGGTTGATGTCTAGCACCAGATCCCAATCCGCTTCTTTCATGCGCATAATCAATCCGTCTCGTGTGATACCGGCATTATTCACCAAAATATCAATTTTGCCAAATTTCGCCAACGCTGTTTTTATCATCGCTTTGACACTTTCTTGGTTAGAAACATCGGCTTCGAGGGCAATCGCTTTGCGTCCGGTTGCTGTGATTTCTTGCGCTGCCTCTTCGGCTAAATCCATGCGTAAATCTACAACAACGATATTTGCGCCGCGTGCCGCCAAAGTCTTTGCTATCGCTTTTCCGATGCCGCGTGCTGCACCGGTCACGAGAGCGGTGCGTCCTTCTAATGATAAAAACTCACTCATTTTTTCTCCTATTGATGAAAAGAATTATACAC
>JAOZOM010000379.1 GCA_029933275.1 Anaerolineales bacterium
ATTTCTTCCTAAGTCCTTAGTGATTGTAAAGAGCTTCAGCCCAGTCGTCACCGACTGTACTGTCCTTACTTCTTCTGACTGAATGGCAAATTGGTCAGGTTGGACTTTCACCAACCGGCAAGTACACGCCTCATGGCGCACCGAAGAAACACAAAGTTTTCAAAAATCTCTTTGCAACGCTTGGCGTTGCAAAGAGATTTTTATATTATCGGGGGAGTTCGATGGTGAAGGTCGTGCCTTTCCCCAATTCGCTTTCTGCTTTTATAGTCCCCCCATGCAACTGGACGATTTCTTTGGCAATTGCCAAGCCTAACCCGCTACCCCCTTTTTCACGATTGCGGGATTTATCGGATTTGTAGAATCTATCAAAGATGAAGGGGAGATGCTCGACGGGAATCCCCTGCCCCTCGTCGCGAATTCGGAGCCGCGCGTGGTTTGGGCTGGATTCCGCTTGTAGGCAGAGGCAAGTATCCGCACGGGCGTATCGCAGGGCATTTCCTACGAGATTGCTAAGAACTTGGTCGAGTCTCCCTGCGTCAGCATCTATCGTTAAATCCGCATCGTCCACATCTACCGTTAAAGTAATCTGCGCTTCTTCGGCTTGCGCACTAAAGCTGGTTTTCACATCTTCCAATAATTCAGCGATATTGACGGGCGCAAGATGCAATGGCAATTGTCCCGCTTCGGCAAGAGAGAGCGTTTGAAGGTCATCTACCAAACGAGTGAGTAGCGATGTTTCATCGAGCATCATTTCGATTTGCTCTGGGGTGGCTTCATAAATGCCATCATAAATGCCCTCAAGATTGCCGCGCAAAATATGAATAGGCGTGCGGAGTTCGTGCGCTACATCGGCGGTCATATTTCTGCGTTGTTGGTCGGCGCGAGCGAGTTCATCAACCATGCGGTTAAAAGATTCTGAGAGCCGCCGAATTTCACCTGGACCGCGCTCTGGAACACGAACGGATAAATCGCCTTCGGCAACGGCATCGGCGGCGGTCATCACATTGGCGAGGGGTGTGCCCATTTGCCGAAAGGCTCGGTTACCAAAATAAATGAGCGCACCGATAATGAGAATTGGCGCGCTACAAAAGAGAATCCCAAATGGGGACGGTGAATGGTGACGCTCAACAGGAATCATGCCATTCATACGGTACATTGCGCCAACAAACCCGCCAACCGCAAGAAGGGGGATACTGATAAAGAGGATGAATCCGATAAAACGAAGCCATAAAAAGCGACTTTTGCTCTCATGGTCGGTGCGATGGTGGGAGAAATGCTGCCATTTTTCTTTTCGATTTAGGTTTTTGGGTGGTTTTTGTTTCATGGGGTTTAAGGGGCAAAAGAACAAAAGTGACAAGGGTGACAAGGGGTCAAGGGTGACAAGTGACAAGTCCGCACGGCGGTAAACCGACCGTGCTAGTTAACGAAGCCGTCTAAAGACGACTCTTCAATCAATCACCAACTACTGGTTTACTGGTTTACCGATTTACTGGTTTACTGGTTTACCGATTTACTGGTTTACTGGTTTACCGGTTTACTGGTTTACTGGTTTACTGATTTACTGATTTACTGATTTACTGATTTACTGATTTACCGATTTGCTGATTTACTGATTTACTGATTTCTACTTATGCTCATCACTAAATTTATACCCCACTCC
>JAOZOM010000380.1 GCA_029933275.1 Anaerolineales bacterium
ACTTGAACATCAATGCTCATCACCATCCCGGAGATGGGGGCATAGAGACGAGTCGCGTCCAAATTATTTTGGGCAGAGATCAAATCGAATTGCGCTTGCTCCAGTTTGGTCAACATGCTCCCTGTTGCGTCTGCGGGAATTTCCTCGCCTTTTAATGCAGCAAGGTAGTATTCAGCTTCAATCAATTCTTCTTGAGCAAGGGCATATTCGGCACGCGCTTCGGTAATATTGAACTCAGACGGGGCGGCGATATAAGAGGGTTCATTACGCGTGGCGGCAATTGTGAAGGTCTCCGGGATATATTCCGTCTCATAATAATAAAGTGCGCTACGCAGATTTTTCTCTGCATATTCTAAATCGTTCTCAAGTTTTGCCACTTTAGCATCCGCTTCGTCTGAGGGGTTATTTATTGCCTCTTCTTTTACGAGCACAAGTTCCGCTTGCAAATCGGCTACAGCTTCTTCCGTATGAAAAACGGTGGGGCTAATTTGATAAGCCAAAGTGCTAAGCGCATCGGCAAGATTTTGCTCGAAGACAGACACATCTCTTTCTGCAATAGCGAGTGCGGCGGGAGAAGTCAATTCTTGCAAAGCCCGCTCAGCCTGCTGGAGTTTGATTTGTTCCGGGATATTATCCAATTCCGCGAGCAGTTGACCGGTCTTAACGATCTCGCCAACAGACGCGGAGAGCGAGAGCAACTGTCCACTCGAACGGAAGCCAAAAGATGCCTCCGCCGCTGGGATTAAAGTGCCGGTTCCACTGGCGTAGAGGGTTAAATCGCCCTGCCGAACTTTTGCGGTCTGCATGGCGGGCGCATCCGTAGTTTCAGCAGTCGCATTTATATTCTGATAGGCATAAACACCACCCACAGCGAGGAGACCAATAATAACGATTGAGATCCATAATCTTTTTTTATTTGAGAACATTCTTCTTTCCTTTTTACACAAAGTTTATTAGTGCAAAAAGTATAGCCAAGCTCTATAAAAAGATTGTCAAGAATATATGAAGAATTTGTAAAGAAAAACACCCCGTATTGGGGTGTTTTTTTTATTGAAAATTGAAAATCGAATTTAATTTTATGCCGCTACCGCTTTATCGCTCCTTCCCCTTTCTATACCGGATTGTCATCAAAAAGCCAAGCGCAATCACCGCCTGACCGATTTCCATCCCGGTTGCTTGGAGAGGACCAAAAAAGGGGATTTCGGGAAGAGGCTGCGTTCCCATCCCAAAAACATCTGCCATGCCGGTAAATACGCTTAGAACGTAGCCAGTAGCAACAAGTCGCAGACCAATATCGGCAATAATAGAGCGTTCGTCATCACCCCACAAAACTGCCAAACCGATATAGCCCCCAAAACAGATGATACCCAAACCGATCAGAAAAACAGCGATTTGCACAAATCCCACAACGGGACTGCGATCTAAGCCAAACCATTCCGGTTTTGCGCCCATGCTGAAAACTAAAAAACCGAAAAGGGTGGCAAATAAGCCAAATCGAAGCGAGGTGGTAGAAATGGAGGAGGTTTCTCTTTGCATATTTATCATAAGGCGGGGAGATGTTTCTTAAGGTGATTGATAAAATTCTCGCCAAAAATCGCGGCGATGTCGGTCTCAGTATACCCGCGTTCGGAGAGAAGCGGGGCAAGTTTTTG
>JAOZOM010000381.1 GCA_029933275.1 Anaerolineales bacterium
GGCGAAGTGGATTGGGAAGAAATCCGCAAAAGCACGGTTTTGGCGACCTACTTTCTCGATGATGTCGTGGATGTGAACGCCTACGTCCCTGCCGTGCCGCAACTCATGGATGCTGCACAGAGCGCACGCCGCATTGGTTTGGGCATCATGGGGCTTGCCGACATGATGTATCACGTGGGGGCGCGTTATGGTTCGCAGGATGGGCAGGAATTTGGCGCGCAGTTGATGGAATTTGTCCGTTATCACGCCATGCAAACCAGTATCCAGATGGCGAAAGAGCGCGGTGTTTTCCCTGCGATTGACGATAGCATCTACGACCCCGCCAAATTGACTTGGCAGAAGCCCCAATCTGTTGTGCCATATACCAAAAATTGGGGACGCGCGGATTTGGACTGGGATTCCGTTGTGGACGGAATCCGAGCGTTTGGCATTCGCAACGCCGCCCAAACAACAGTTGCCCCGACCGGGACGATTGCCACCGTTGCCGGATGCGAGGGATATGGCTGTGAGCCGACTTTTGCCCTTGCCTACACTCGCCACGTCAACGATGATGGCAAAGATTTGCAACTCACCTACGCCAGCCCCCGTTTTGATGCCGCATTGCTCGCGGCGGGATTAGCCGGTGAAGCTCGTCAAGAGATTTTTGAGCAAGTCATGGAAAATGGTTCTTGCCAAGGTGTGACGGATGTCCCCGAAATAATTAGAGATACTTTTGTTGTTTCAGCCGATATTAGCGCAGAAGAGCATGTGCGGATGCAAGCCGCCCTCCAAGCCTTTGTAGATAATTCTCTCTCAAAAACGGTCAACTTCCCCGCTACAGCGAAAGAAGAAGATGTCGCAGAAACCTATAAACTAGCATGGGAATTAGGCTGTAAAGGCATTACCGTCTACGTGACCGGCTCTCGCGATGCGGTTGTCTTGGAAACCAAAGAAACGGCAAAAAAGAAGCAGCCCGAAACCGAAATGGCATCGTTGAAACCCCTTTGGCGTGAGAGCAAGAAACCGCGTCCACGCGCCTTGCTCGGCTGGACCTATAACGTAGAAACCCCCTTAGGCAAAGCCTTTGTGACCGTCAACGAAAATGGCGGGAGACAACCCTTTGAAGTCTTTGTGAATACCTCCAAAGCCGGTTCAGAGACCTCAGCCGTATCCGAAGCGATTGGACGTTTGATTTCCTATATCTTACGTCTGGCATCGCCCGTCTCGCCGCGTGATCGTATCAAAGAGATTGTCCGTCAACTCGGCGGGATCGGCGGCGGTCGCTCCATCGGGTTTGGCGCAAAGCGCGTCCGTTCACTGGCGGATGGGGTGGGGCAGGTCTTAGCAGAATATCTGCGTGAAGCGCGTAGCCTCGAGGAATTACCCGCGCCCGCTCAAGAAACGCAAGGCTTTGGCGAGTTGGTTTTATCTATGGAAACGAAAGCCCCCAGCAACGGCGGAACGGAGACGAAAACCAAAACCGCACCAACCAAAACCGCCCGCATCGGCGATTTATGCCTCGAATGTGGCGAAGCCGCGGTCGTAAACGAAGAGGGCTGTCGGAAATGCTACGCTTGTGGGTTTAGTGAGTGCTAGTTTTGTGGTTTGAAAGTTCGACCCCGCTAACGCAGGCGGGGCAAACGGTTTAAAGTTGAAGGAGGCTCTTGGAT
>JAOZOM010000382.1 GCA_029933275.1 Anaerolineales bacterium
ATGAAATATGAACCCGTTATCGGACTAGAAGTCCACGTTGAATTGGCGACCAAATCAAAAATGTTTTGTGGTTGCCCTGTTGTTGACTCGGTGGAAGCCGAGCCGAATATCGCCGTCTGTCCGGTTTGTGCAGGGATGCCGGGGGCGTTGCCGGTTGTCAATGAACGCGCGGTCGAATACGGGATGCGCGTTGGGTTGGCGTTAGGCTGCAAAATTGAGCCGGTAAGCGTTTTTGCGCGCAAGAATTATTTTTATCCCGACCTGCCCAAAGGCTATCAAATTTCTCAATTTGAAGAGCCGCTTGCTACGGACGGTGAGATTCGCATCCAGACCGATGAGGGAGAAAAAGTCATCCGCGTGCTGCGCGCCCATCTTGAAGAGGATGCGGGCAAGCTCACCCATGTCGATGGAGCGAGTCTTGTTGACCTTAATCGTGCGGGGGTCCCTTTGCTCGAAATCGTCTCCCAGCCAGATATGCACTCCGCTGCCGAAGCACGCGCTTATGCTGAAAACTTGCGCGAAATTTTGCGTTATCTCGGCGTGAATTCGGGCGATATGGAGAAGGGCGTAATCCGCTTCGAGGCGAATACCTCCGTGCGCCCGGTCGGGACAGAAAAACTCGGCACACGCACCGAAGTCAAAAATCTAAACTCTTTTAGAGCAATGGAAGATGCGATTAATTACGAGATTGTCCGTCAGAGCCAGATTCTTGAAAATGGTGGTGTTGTGGATCAAGTGACGATGGGCTGGGATGAGGCAAAAGGCAAAACTTATACCATGCGCGGCAAAGAAGATTCGCATGATTACCGCTACTTCCCTGAACCGGACTTGCCTCCGTTAAAAATAGCAAATTCGTGGAGAGAACGCGTCCGCGCCGAACTGCCCGAATTGCCGCGTGCCAAATTTGAGCGTTTTCTCGCCGAATATCAGTTGAGCGAATACGATGCCAAGGTTCTCGTCTCAGAGAGGGCAATTGCATCATATTTTGAAGCCACACTGAAAGAAGTTTCCGCAAAAATCACGCCTAAATTATTGGCAAATTGGATGATTGGCGAACTCTTCGCCTTGATGAATCAGGCAGGGATAAGTATTGATGAAATCAACGTTAAACCTGTTGCGTTAGCGGAATTAGTTACACTGGTTGCGGAGGGGAAAATTAACAAGAATACGGGCAAAGAGGTCTTGGGTGCGGTGTTCGAGAGCGGAAAAAGCCCCAAAACCATTGTGGCGGAACGCGGTTTGGGGCAGGTTTCGGACAGCGAATTAATTTCAGAACTGGTATCCAGTGTCATCAACGCGCAGCAGGCTGAGGTCACGAGCTACCGCAGCGGAAAAGTTGGGGTCGCGAATTGGCTTTTTGGGCAAGTGATGCAAAAAGCACGCGGACGCGCGAATCCACAAATCCTAAGAGAAGAATTAATGAGACAGTTGGATTCTTGACCCTTGATGGAAATCATTTTATGAGGTGATTTCTATCCTATTGACCTTCTTTCTAATTTCATGTAACCTATGTGTAGTATGAAAATACTTGAGTTAGTTTCCTTGTAAAAAACGGGTATGCCGAGTGGTATACCCGTTTATCTTTTCATAATTTATGACCGTCTTTAAGGAGACAAAATGTCTGAACAGATTAATGCTTTTGAAATGG
>JAOZOM010000100.1 GCA_029933275.1 Anaerolineales bacterium
TAGAAGCGGTTTTTTTTATTGCAAGGGTAGTTGGATAATAAAACTGGTGCCATTCTTTGATTCTGCCCAAATCTTACCACGATGCGCCTCGATAATCCGTTTGCAGATGAAAAGTCCCAAGCCGGTGCCCGCTTTTCCAGGGTGGTCGGGGACACGATAAAAGCGGTCAAAAATAAAGGGGAGGTGTTCTTTGGAAATACCTGCTCCACTATCCGCAAAGGTGATTTGGACATAATCCGTTTTTTTTGCGCTTGTGGAGATAACAATTTTCGAATCTGGGGCGTATTTCACGGCATTGCTAAAAAGGTTTTCAAAAATTTGTGCGAGGCGCGTGCTGTCACCCTGAATAATCTGACCACAATCATTATCAAAAAAAATTTCAAGATTCTCATAGCGCGCCTTAACGCGTGTAATAACATCTCGAATTAACGCGTCGAGGCGTAGCGGTTGAAAGTTCATTTCCATTGTCTTGCTTTCTAGCCGCGCCGATTCGAGGATATTTTCAATTAGCTCTGTCAGGTGATCGGTTTCTTCATCAATAATGGTGAGAAATTCTCGACGGGTTTTCTCATCCCATTCTGTGTCCTCGCGGAGCAATGTGGTACTGTATCCTTTAATAAACCCTAAAGGTGTTCGTAATTCATGTGAAATGGTGGCGACAAAATCATCTTGGAGGCGCATTTGCCGTTGTACGATTTCAAGTTCGGCAATACTTTCTTGTAAGGCACGCTTCTCAAAGATGTAGGCAATTACCTCCGCCGCTAACGTAGCGATATCTATATCTTTCCGGGTATATTCCGGTCCCCCAAAGCGAACCAAACTAAGAACACCGATTAATTTACCCGAAGCCCGCAGAGGAAAACCGACCAAATAGGTATCTGAAATTCGTTTTTTATTCTTATTGGGAACTTGAGGGGTATCAAAAACAATTTCATCCTGTTCAATCACTTGGTTCGCAATTTCTTCTCCCCAATTTGCATCTGCTTCAGCATCCTTCTCCCGACCCACCGCTCTAGCGTAAGCTATCTCAGAAGTTTCGCCGTTTTTATCAATAATATAAATTGCCAAATTATCAAAAACCAATTCATCCCGCAAGGAGGTAATTAAAAAATCAAGTGCATCTTTCCAATCTTTTTCATAAACGGCATTCCGCCAGAAATTATAGCCAAGAGAGATATCTATTATCTTCTTCATAAGATGCACTCTTTATCTTTATTTTTTCTTCGCAGCCAATAAGGGGAATTTTATCGTTGTGCCTCGCCCCTCAATAGATTTAATATCAAGCATCGAACCATGCGCTTCTACAATTTCCCGCACAAGCAGCAAGCCCAATCCTGTCCCACCATAATGACGTGTTGCCGCACTGTCTAATTGATGGAAAGGCTGGAAAAGTTCATCAATTCTATCTGCTGGGATGCCTATCCCTGTATCGGTGACAGAGATAGTAATCAACTCGTCGCTTTCATGCTCCACCCGCAAAACAACTCGACCGCCCGCGGGCGTGAATTTGATTCCGTTATCCAATAGCTGACCGAGCACCCAAACCAATTTTTGGCTATCCGCCTGCACTTTAGGCATTTTCTTATCCAAAACCGCATGGACGGATACGTCGCGTTCTTCCGCTTTTTCCATCACCGATTTCACAGTTAGATGCGCAATTCGCCGAATATCTACTGCCTCTTGCTTAAGAGTCAACTCCCCGCGCGAGGTGACTGAGACCATAATCAAATCCTCGATCAATCCCTCCAAACGCGAAGTGGAACGTTGGCTCACCTGCAACGCATGTTCCTGCTCTTCGGTGATAGTCCCCAAAGATTCTGACGCTATCAACTCAAGGTAGCCCTTAATATGCGTAAGCGGTGTTCTCAGCTCATGCGAGATATTTGAGACAAAATTTGCCTTCAATTCAGAAAGCTCAGATAATCTCTCAAGCGCGCCTTGAAGTTCTGCTGTCCGCTCTTGGACACGCCGCTCAAGATTGCGATTGGTCGCTTGAAGCGCACTCCGCAACTGAATAATTTGCTCGGTAACAGCTTGGTCTAAGATTTCTTTGGTGACAAGATTCAACTCTATCAGCGTTTGTCCGATTAACGCGCTTTCTCCATGCGCTATTTTTTCTTGTTGGTATGCAAGAGCTTTTTGAAGATCTTCTATGCCAATATGACCACTATTAACCAAATAATCTCCAAGGCGAGGAACGAGCATTTCAGGGGTCAATTTATTGGGTTGAGTCATAGCATTACGCTTCCATATAAAATTTGGTTACTGAGCAATCAAAAAAACACACCCTATAAAAGTTTTTCCAGAAGTGCCTCTAAATCTTCATCAGAGGAATAATACAAAGTGATATTGCCACTTTTTCCAGTATAGCGCATTGAAACCTTTGTTTCAAATCGAGAACGCAAGCGGTCTTCAAGCTCTATTACTTCGGGTGATTTTGGCGTTTTCTTCTCTTTCAATGGTGTTTTCGTATCGTTCCATTTGTTCACTAATTGTTCTGTCTGGCGGACGTTAAGTCGCAGAGAAATGACCGTATTCAACGCCGATTCTTGCGCTTCTGCGGCGGCAAGTCCGAGCAGAGCGCGTGCGTGTCCTTCACTGATGGTTTTATCAATCAACGCGACTTTAACCCGCTCAGAAAGTTTCCGCAAACGCAGACGATTTGTAATCGCAACGCGACTTTTGCCAACCTGCTTCGCAATCGCAGCATGAGAGAGACCGAACTCATCGGTCAGTTGATGATATGCTTCCGCCTCTTCCAACGGACTGAGATCGGCACGTTGCACATTTTCGATTAATGCCCATTCCAACGATTGTTGATCACTAACCTCCCGAATCACTACCGGAACTTTCTCCAATTTGGCTTGCTTAGAGGCTTTTAAACGCCGTTCTCCGGCGATAAGCGTATATTTTCCTCCTCCATTTGGAGAGACAATCAAGGGTTGGATAACGCCATGCTCCTGAATTGAATCAGCTAACTCGTTCAGCTCATCCTCGTCAAAATGCTGGCGCGGCTGACGCGGGTTGGGGATGATTTTCTCCACCGCGACCTCTTGAATCCCCCCATCCACTTTTACCGCAACGGGAGCCGCCGTATCTACGATGAGTGCGCCTAAACCTTTACCAAGTCCACTTCTCTTTTTTGCCATATTTTTTATCCTATTGCGTAAAACGTATTGCGTAATAAATCATCAAAATTTGCATAATCTGTGGATGCTTTAACTTTTTCCATCCCCTGCCAACAATTCTTGCGCCAAAGCATCGTAGGCTTTTGCGCCAACCGATGAGGGCGCATAAGCCGAAATCGGCAAACCGTAAGAGGGTGCCTCCGCCAGCCGAATGCTACGCGGAATGACTGCTTTGAAAACCTGCTTCGGGAAATGATTATTCACCTCCGCAACGACATCATTTGCAAGATTCGTTCTACGGTCAAACATCGTCAAAACAACGCCACGCACGCGTAAATCCGGGTAGAGAGCCGAGCGGACTTGTTGAATCGTCTGTGTCAGTTGTCCCAATCCCTCTAACGCCAGATATTCACATTGGACGGGGATAATCACGCCATCCTGCGCTGCCATCAGCCCGTTAATCGTCAACAATCCCAGCGAGGGGGGGCAATCCAGCAAAATATAATCGTAGCTATCTTGCAAAGAAGCAAGTGCATTTTTGAGCCGCGTTTCACGCCCCAACTCGCTCACTAATTCAACCTCCGCACCAGCCAATGCGGGCGAAGAAGGCAAAAGCGAAAGATTCAGACGTTCGTTTTTCAAAATCAACGAAACAGGAGATTCTTCACCTAATAAAGCTTGATAAGAACTGTTTTCAACACTATGTTTATCAATCCCCAAACAAGACGTTGCATTTGCTTGCGGGTCAATATCTACAATTAAAACACGTTGCCCGTGCTGGGCAAGATACGCCCCCAAATTAATGGCGGTGGTCGTTTTGCCAACCCCGCCTTTTTGATTAACAAGAGTATAAATGCGTGCCATGAACTATAAAACCTCCATCTGACAAGTTTGAATTTCATCTTCAGTGGGGATACTCGTCAAGCCACGCCGCGTGACAGATTGCGAAGCAAGGCAAGTTGCAAAGCGCGCCGCTTCCCAGGGGTCACGCGTGCTATGCAAACGGATAAAAAATGCGGCGGCAAAAATATCGCCTGCGCCAGTTGTATCAAGAACTTCTTTGACAGGCGCAGAAAAACGGCGCAAATCACGATTCCAATAGAGTCTTGCGCCTTCATCTCCCTCTGTTAGGGCGAGGACTCGGCTGGCAAGGGAAATCTCTTCGATTAACTCCTCGTCATCTTGCACATCTTCTACGCTCAAAACAGCGGCACTCGCGCGTTTTAGGCTTGCTTCCATTTCCGACCATTCTCTCAGCGAAATGCGACCTTCATCGTCCCAGCCGCGCAACCAACCTTGAGGAGTCAATCCCAGCAATGCGGGAGAAAACCCCGCGGGGAGTTGCGACTTCATCTCTTGAGCAATCGGTGCGAGATGAATAATCGTCGCGCGCCGCCAGACTTCGGGGACTTGGGCAAAATCAATCTGTGCGGCGCGTTGATGCAGAATCTGCGCTCGTCCAGCATTTGTTTCAAGATTAGAGAAGGTGGTCGTCTCTTCGGCGGGGATATTCACAATCGGAATGCCTGCCAGAGCTTCGAGAGAAAGCTCTTTTTCGTTGAAACTGCTCAATATGCCAACGCGCAAGCCCAAAGCACGTGCGGTCAACGCCGCGTACGCGGCAGTCCCACCGAGATGATACCCATCCGGCGTTAAATCTTTAGCAAAATGACCGACAACAAGATAATCTACTTTAAGAGGGTTTTGTTTGAACATGACTAGATTATACCTGAGGAATGACTCTGTGAAACATATTAACTATGTGTTGGTCTAGCAATCGCGGGTCTATTCTCAAAAGGGTTATACTTGGGCAGATTCTTCGCAAGGTCATTTTACGCTTGCCAAACAGAGGAAAACTAAAAATGCAAATGCACAATATCAAGGGCGCACCCGCCGCGATAGGACCTTATTCTCATGCCATCACGAGCGGAAATCTCGTTTTTTGCTCCGGACAAACGCCCCTCGACCCCGAAACCATGCAACTTGTCGGCACAACCATCGAAGAGCAAACCGAGCGCGTCTTAAAAAATCTCAGCATCGTTCTCGAAGGGCTGGGGCTTTCTCTTCAGAATATCGTCAAAACAACCGTTTTTCTGAAAAGTATGGATGATTTTCAGGGCATGAACGGTATCTATGCGAAAGCCTTCGGCGAGCATCGCCCTACCCGCTCCACGATTGCAATTCGCACCAATCCGCTCGATGCGCTGGTCGAAATTGAGTGCATTGCTGAAATTCCCGCGTAAATGACTTCTAAAGCCAACCGTCAAATCGCCCGCGCTGCGGGAACTGTGATGCTGGCATTTGCTTTCGGGCAAATTATCGGCTTGGTACGCCGGATTCTCGTCGCACAGGCTTTCGGCGCAGGTGCAGAGTTAGATGCTTTTATCGCCGCGAATCGCGTTTCGGAGACTCTCTTTAATCTCGTCGCGGGCGGCGCGTTAGGATCGGCTTTTATCCCCACTTTTACGGGATTATTGGCGAAGGATGAAAAAAAATCCGCATGGAAGTTGGCGAGCGCGGTCGCCAATTGGGTCGTCCTTGTTTTGAGCTTGCTCGCTACGCTGGCAGCATTTTATGCGCCCCAAATTGTACGCCACGCATTAGCTCCCGGCTTCTCGGCAAATCCCGAACAATTTACGTTAACCGTTAGCCTGCTCCGTATTCAACTTCTCTCCGCAATTTTGTTTGGCTTGAGCGGATTAATCATGGGGATATTAAATTCGCATCAGGTTTTCCTGATCCCCGCGCTAACGCCCTCCATGTATCAGTTCGGGATGATTTTTGGCGTTTTGGTGCTTACACCCAAAATGGGGATTTACGGTCTCGCTTGGGGCGTGGTGATTGGGGCATTGTTTCATCTTTTATTGCAAGTTCCGGCGTTGTTAAAATTGAACCGCCAAGACGCGAATATCGCGAAGAAAAAACAAGATAAAAATGCGCTCCTTCGTGGTGAGCCTTCAAGTGCAAGACGACTACCAAAAAGGGATGCTATGCGAAAGTCGTCAGTACAAGGCTATTTTCTCACTCTCGGGATTAAAGATGAGAATACGCACGAAGTAATCCGCTTGATGTTGCCGCGTCTTTTGGGCGTGGCGGTGGTGCAACTGAATTTCTGGGTAAACACTTGGTTGGCTTCGCGGATGGCGGCAGGTTCTGTGGTGGGGATTGAATACGGATTCGCCTTAATGCTGATGGCACAAATCGCGATTGCTCAATCTATCGCTACCGCAGCAATGCCGACTTTTTCGGCGCAATATGCACTCGGTAAATTGGATGATGTTCGACATTCGCTTTCAGCAACAATTCGCGGGGTTTTGTTACTCTCTATCCCCGC